>CAKUMR010000218.1 GCA_934667865.1 uncultured Oscillospiraceae bacterium
GTGCAGACGGTGCCCATGCTGATCAACAACTGGTTTTCCGAGCAGAGCGGCTTTTTTCTCGGCATTGCCTGCTCCGCCTCCGGTATCGTGGGCGCGCTGATGAATCCGCTGGCGCAGAGCTTTATGGCGGCCTATGGCTGGCGGGCGACCTACCGGATGCTGGGTATCGCGCTGTTTCTGCTGCTGGTTCCTGCGTGCGCGCTGTTTTCCGTCCGCAGGCCGGAGGACATCGGGGCGCAGCCCTATCACCGCCGCAGGGCGCCGAAGCGCGCAGCGGGTGCGGCGGCATTTCAGGACTTTTCCGAAAAACGCAGGGTATTTCTCCTCCTTCTGGTGTTTTCCTGTGCGATCTGCATTACAACGGGCTACAACCAGATGCTTTTTGGCGTTGGTTCAACGTTTGACCATCCGAAGAAAATTCTGGGAACTTTCGTTTCCGTTTCCATGATCGGTACGATCGTCTGCAAGCTGCTCGTCGGCTGGCTGAACGACCGCTATGGAATGAAGGCGGCCTGCTATGCGGCGGTCGGGACCATCGGCGCGGGGCTTGTGTGCCTGTTCTTCGGGCAGTCCGTGCTGCGGATGTACATCGGCTCGTTCTGCATGGGGATGCCCATGGCGGTCACGGTCGTTGCCATGCCGAATCTGGTGCGCAGCGTGTTCGGCAACGCGGCCTTTGAAAAGCGCTACCGCACGGTTTCCGTGGTGGTCAATCTGGTCAGCAATTTCAGCTTCACGGTGCTGGGCTGGATCGTGTCGATCTTCGATTCCTACCGGGTGATGCTGGCGTTCGGGATCGGCGCGTCCGCGCTTTCCGCGCTGCTGGCGGCCATCCTCTTTGCAGTGAGAAAAAGGAGCTTGATTTATGAATGAAGTGGTAAAAACAATTCTGGAGCGCCGCTCCGTCCGCAAGTTTGACCAGCGCCCGGTGGAAGAAGCGATCGTGCGCGAGATCATCGAGTGCGGGCGCAGCGCGCCGAACGCATGGGGACATCAGACCTTTGAATTTTACGCCATCACCGACCGGAAGCTGATGCGCGAGCTCGCGGAGCTGACGGCGAAGTTCCTCGGCGGCGAGCCGGAGGACCACATCTTCTTTTCCGCCCCGTTGATCATCCTCATCAGCGACATTCGCGACAATTATATGCGTCTGGCGGACGCCGGCTGTGCGATGGAGAATATGTTCCTCGCGGCCCGCAGTCAGGGCGTAGGCTCCGTGTGGATCAACCAGTTTTCGCCCATCTGCGACAAGCTGGAGGTCATCGACAAGTTTGAGTCCATCGGCATTGCCAAAAACCGCGTGGTCACGAGCCTCGGCGCCTTCGGCTATCCGGCCGAGGAGCCGAAGCCGAAGGCGCTGATCTCCGCAGTGCACTACATCCGATCGGAGGCAGAAGCATGAGTATGCACATTGACGCCCGTCCGGGCGACATCGCCAGCCATGTGATCACCGCGGGCGACCCCGACCGTGTTTCCTATCTGGCCGAGCATTACCTTGAAAATGCGGAGCTGGTCAGCAGCAAACGTGCCGCGCTGTGCTACACCGGCACCTACGCGGGCCAGCGGGTTTCCGCCATGGCGGTGGGCATGGGAATTCCCTCCATGCTGATCTATGCCACGGAGCTGTTTCGCGACTATGGCTGCGAAGCAATCGTGCGGGTCGGCACCTCGGCCGGCTATCTGGATTCCATGCAGCGGCACGACATCGTACTCTCACAGGCCGCCTGCCACACCTCCGCCATCAATGACGGCGTGTTCAACGGCACGTTCTGCCCGATCGCGGACTACCGCCTGCTGTCCACGGCGGAGCACGCCGCGGCGGCGCGGAAGCAGAAGGTCTACATCGGCAATACCGTCTGCAACGACCGCCTCTATCGCCTTGCAGAGAGCTACCGCTCGGCCGCGTGGCGCGACTACGGGATCCTGTGCTCGGAGATGGAGGGCGCGGCGCTCTACACCGCTGCAGCGCAGTTCGGCAGGCGCGCGCTGATGCTGGTTTCCATCCTCTCTCACCTTGACGTGGACGCGGAAGGGAAGGAGCGCATCCGCCCTCTGCCGGAAACGCCCGGCAAGACGATGGACGACGCGCTGGTTCTGGCGCTGGAAACGCTGGCTGAGGACAGCAGGAGGACGCATGGAGGTCTTTGAGGCGCTTCGCACCCGCGCGAGCGTGCGGGACTTCCTGCCGGAGCCGATCCCGGAGGAGAAGCTGGAGAAATTAAAGGAGGCCGCGCTCCGCGCGCCGACCTCGCTGAATTTGCAGCAGCAGCGCTTCTGCTTCGTCACAGACCCCAAGGTGCTGCAAACGCTGACGGAGGGCGTCATCCGCGTGTCCAAAGAGCGCGGGGAAACGGACTATCTGGAGCGTCTGGCGCAGCGCGGCGGCAAGGTGTTTTTCGGTGCGCCGCTTCTGATCGTCATCGCGGTCAACCCGGAGAACAACTACATTGACGTCGATGCCGGCATTGCCGTGCAGAGCCTTGCGATTGCCGCGAAAGCTCTGGGACTGGATTCCGTGATCATGGCCGCGCCGGACCGCGTCTTTGTGGGGCCGCTTGCCGGACAGTACGAGCGGCTGCTGGAATTTCCGGACGGCTACCGCTTTGCCATCGCGCTGGCCGTCGGCTATGCGGCGGCGGAATTCCGGCCGCACGCGCTCAAACCGGAAAACATCATAGAACTACGTTGATTACTGCACCGCAGTTTTCATAAATAAAAAACAAGGAGAAAAGAAATGAAAAAGCTGATCGCAATCCTTCTGGTGCTCGTCATGGCGCTGAGCCTGTTCGCCTGCGCGGGCAGCAAGGACCCGTCCGAGCCCGGCAATGACCCCGCGAAGTCCGAAGACAACAACACTTCCGATACTCCCTCCGAATCCGGTGAGAAGGCGAACATCGTCCTCGTCATCCCGAACTCCCTCGGCGACAAGGCCTTCTCCGACATGGTCTGGTCCGGCGTGCAGATCGCCAAGGAAAAGAACCCCGACCGCGTCGGCAACATCAAGTGCATCGAGCTGCAGGGCGACACCACCACCCCGATCCCCACGCTGACCGAGCTGGCCGAGCTGGGTGAATGGGACATCATCGTCACCGGCACCTTCAGCCTGAAGGAATCCATCGTTGAAGTCGCTGCCAAGTTCCCCGAGCAGAAGTTCCTCATTTATGATACCGAGCTGGATTACAG
>CAKUMR010000219.1 GCA_934667865.1 uncultured Oscillospiraceae bacterium
TGCACGGACAGCGCCAGTCCCGCGAGAACGGCCGTGAGGATCTTCACGGCCGCCGCGCCGGGGAAGCGATAGGTCAGCAGCAGATAGACGTCCTCGCCCAGCACGGCGAAAAACGCGAGGCAGACCAGCCAGAGGCAGGTCGCCTGCCGGAAATTTTCGCGGAACGCGCGAAAGAAGCGGAAAAAGCTCCCCGATTCCGTCGATCGGTTCAGAAAAACGCTGTACAGCGCCGTGATCGACGCGCCTGCGGTCACGACCGGCAGGCAGCACACAACGAAGCAGAAATTCAGCACCAGCAGCCGCCAGATCGCCCGCGCGGCCTGCGCCAGAACGCCGTCATAGCTGAATAATCTCATTTGCCCTTCCCGCCTTTCTTCTGCGAGTATATCATACCGCCATAGCCGCGTCAATCCGCGCGAGTGCGGCGCACTGCGCCGGAAGCCGCCGCTCGCGGCGTTCCGAAAGGAGCGCAGCTTCGTTTTCCGTGACCGCAATCGTGCCGTTTTGCAGCGCCGCGTAGGCCGCGAACAGAACGTGCATCGTCGTGGCATTGGCCGGAATCCAGAGCGTATGCTCGCCGCAGGTGTCGTCCCGCAGCCATGCCCCGCCGCCGTCCCAGTCCGAGCTGTAAAAGCCGTCGTCGAAGCAGGCGTTTTTCAGAATCGCGTCCGCCGTCCGCAGAAGCATCCTGCCAAGCTCAGGGTCGGCCTGCGGCAGCACCTCCCGGACAAAGAAGCCGAGGAAGGCCGTGTTCGTCCACGCATCGCGGTCGTTGAAAAAGCAGCCCGCGTGATTGAACTCCGTTTTGACCAGCGCATTGGCCGTTGCCAGTCCCCTGCGCCGGTATTCCTCCCGCCCCGTCAGGCGGTGCAGCCGCAGATTGATGACGGCCATCGCCATGTTGCCGAACAGGCTCGTCCAGCTCCGGCATTGCACGATGTGCGCCGTGTCCTCACACTGACGGGGATGGCAAAGGCCGTTTTCCTCGACAAAATCGCAGTAGTACAGCGCGTCGCAGTCGTCGTAGCGGCGGCCGTCCCAGACGCACGCGCCGTCGCGGCGCAGATGCGTCTCGACCCATTCATAGAGCGCCAGCGTCCTTTGATGGAGCTGCGCGTCCTCCTGCGCCGTGCCGCGCGTTTTTTCATAGTATTCCAGCTCCGACAGGATCAGGCCCGCGCAGTAGATGCTCTTGACCTGCGGATGGCCGTTGTTGTCCTGCGGATAGCTGTACCACAGGCCGTTGGCCGTCGAGCCGTCCTGCCAGTAATCATAGGCCCGCTCGATCATCTGCCGCGCGTATTGCAGCGCCTTTTCGTCGCCGGTCAGGCGGTGCGCTACGAGAAAGCCCATGGCCGTCCACGCCGCGTCGTCGTGCGCGGGATTGCTGCCGCAGCCGGTCGCAAGAAAGAACGCCTCCGAGCTGTGCTCGTAATAGGTCTGCATCTGCGCGCGGACGCAGCACTTCACGCGCTCGTCGCCGCTTGCACCGTAATACGTTTCAAAGGCCAGCAGCATCATCACGAAGTTCCACGCAAGCTCGTTGAGCGTGTCGCGTCCCTCTTTGTACTCGTTGGCAAGGCAGCAATACGTGCTTGTTTTCTTCCAGTAATGCCTCAGTGCATCGGAAAATGCGGTGTCCGCAGCGGTTTTTGCTCGTTTGAGCAGTTCATTTGCACACATCGTGCATCCTCCAATTGATACCGAAGGGCACATAAATCCGCAGATTCATGTGCCCTCCGCAGTTAAAATTTCTCAGAATTGACGCGCAGCGCGCTTTTTAAGTGCAAGTACGGTCAGGAACGCAGCGGCGCTCAGGAGCATCGCCAGCGCAAACCACTCAGGCTGCATTCCGTCGCCCGTCACCGGATAGTCCGTGCCGACGGAGAAGTTTGTGACCTCGGCCTTGGCGCTGTAGGTCCGCAGACCGACATAGCTGACGCTGTTCATGACGTCCGCATCCAGTTCGCCCGTCATGAAGCTTGAAACGGTGCTGCCCTTCGCGTCCTTGATGATGACGCGCAGGAAGTTTTCGCCCTGCTTCTTCTCAACGATCAGCCTGAAGGTCTTATCGGTCAGCGCCTTCTTGGTCGATTCCGCGCCGTTCGCAGGCTCGGAGCCGTTGCGGTCGGACCACTGGCCGTTCTTGAGCTGCTGGAAGCCCGCATACCAGACCTGATACATCTGGTACTGCTCGCTGTTCCAAGTGTTGAGGTTCAGCAGCGCGACAAGATTCACGTTCTCTGCGTCGCCGCTGCCAAGCATGACGGAGAAGCGGCCCGGCTCACCGTCATAGATGTCCGCATTGATATCCGCGCTCATTACCCATTCGTCGCCCAGACGGCTCCCGACATAGTAGGCCATGGATTCCGCGTTCTTGCCGCCCAGGCTCACGTTGGAGCCGTTCGCGGCCGCATTGTCCACCTTCCACGTTTTCCGGACGGGATAGGGAACGCCCTCGCCGGAATCAGAGAGCTTAAAGGCGCGCACCTCTGCCTTGGCGGACCATGTGCGCACGCCGAGATAGGAAACCTCGTTCAGCAGCGCCGCATCCATGTCGCCCGTGACGAAGTTCAGAACCGTCTTGCCCTCAGTGTCTTGGATCAGGACGTGCAGGCAGTTCTTACCCTCTTCGCGCGCCACGGTCAGCTTGAAGGTTCTGCTCGTGAGCGGCTTTTTGTTGCTTTCCTCACCGCCGACGGGCTGAGAACCGTTGCAGTCGACCCACTGGCCGCCGAGAATTTCCTGGAAGCCGTTGTACCAGATCTGATACATACCGTACTGCTCGCTGTTCCAGACGTTGAAGTTCAGCAGCGCGGCCAGCACCGGATTGTCCTTACTGCCGGTCGCAAGCGCCACGGAGAAGCCGCCCGGCTCGCCGTCAAAGATGTCTGCGGTCACGTCGGCAGTCAGCGTCCACTGGGCGCCCGTCTTGCCTGCAATGTAGTAAGCATAGGCTTCTTCGTTCTTCCCGCCGAGGTCGACGCCGCTTCCGGCCTCGACCGCATTGACAAGCTTCCAGCTGGACTCGACCGGCGTGGGCGGTGTGATGTCCGTCGCCTCGTTCTTGAAGCTGAAATTGGTGATCTGCGCGTCTGCGCTCCACGTGCGCAGGCCGAGATAGGTCACGCTCTGCATGACGCTCTCGTCCATGCTGCCCGTGGTGAAATTCAGGACGCTCT
>CAKUMR010000220.1 GCA_934667865.1 uncultured Oscillospiraceae bacterium
CTTCGGTGTGGCCAAGACCTTCTCCAGCGGCGCCGCGCTGAGCGTTGTCAGCGTGCTGGTCAATCCGCTGATCGAGGTCGTCGCCTCGCTGGCGCTGGGTTCGCTCCTCGGACTGGCCTATACTTATGTGGAACGCTTCTTCCATTCGCGCAGCAAGCGCCTGTGCGTGGCGATTACCTTTGTGATTTTGGCGGTGTCGCTGTCAATGGTGGAGTTCAGCATTCCCGGCACGGAGGTTGAAGTGGGCTTCTCGTCCCTGCTTGTTTGCATGATGCTCGGCACGATCTTCTGCAACATCTGCCCCAGCTCGGAGGAGCTTATGGCCAAAACCGACCGCTGGACGGCTCCGCTGTTTGTGCTGTTCTTCGTCATTAGCGGCGCAGAGTTGGATCTGTCCGTGTTCAGCGACATGACCTGCGTGCTGATCGGCCTTGTGTACATCCTGTTCCGTTCTCTGGGCAAGATCACCGGCGCCGGCATCAGCTCCAAGTTCATGAAGTGCGAGCCTGTTGTGCAGAAATGGCTGGGCTTGACCCTGCTGCCGCAGGCCGGCGTTGCACTGGGAATGTCGATCACGGTGGCGGAGCTGGGCGCGGAGGGCGCGATTATCCGCAGCATCGTCCTGTTCTCTGTGCTGATCTATGAGCTGGTCGGCCCGATGCTGACCAAGATCGCTCTGACCAAGGCAGGAGAAATCCATCCAAAGGAAGAAACACCTGCACCGGCGGCGAAATAAGAGCAGAACAATCCCCCGCAGCCTGACAAGGCGGCGGGGGTTATGTTATACAGGCGGGTGCGCTTCGATGTACTGCGCCAAAATGTGTGCCGCGTCCGCGACCAGAGCGGCGCAGGGACGCTTTTTGTAATATTCTGCCGTGCGGCGTTCCGGCAGGGGAGAGCCGTCGGTTTTTACGCCGGTGAGCAGCTCACGGCAGATGATACTACCGTTCTTCTCGCGGAACTGTGCGGCCAGTGCCTGAAGCCGCAGGTAGTGTGTGGATTTTTCTTCGTGCGACAGGGAGGAGCTGCCGTATAGCAGCCCCGCAGCCATAAACATTCCGCTCACCGCGCCGCAGACCTCACGCATCCTTGCCATGCCGCCGCCGAAGCCGGAGGCGATGCGCTTTGCGGTGTCCTCATCCAGCCCGGTTTGGTCGGCAAAGGCCAGAAGAACGGCCTGCGCGCAGTTGCAGCCGTCGAGAAAAAGCTGAGCAGCGTGTTCTTCACGGGTCATAGTGACACCTCCTTCGGGAAAGAAATCTTGTTGAATTTCAGCATATAACGAATGGAGTAGTAGCCCTTGAGGTAGTTCTTTTCAAACCATTCGTAGGTCGCCTGCGGCAGATGCACCAGCTCCGGAGCCTCGCAGCGGAAGAGCTCAAAGGTTTTCCGGTCGCCGCAGAGCAGGGCGGCAATCAACTCATTTTGCCCTTCCTGCGCCAGCCGGTCGAGGCAGGCGTCCATGATCGTGACGCAAATCATTTCCTCCTGCGGCGCGCGATCCTGCTTGGTCGCAAACCAGTAGAGAAAATCCGCCTGCGTGAAGGCCTTGCGCGCGGTGACGAGCGCCAGCTTCTGAAACTCCTCCTCGGCACCTCGCTTGAGCACGTCGATCAGATAATACAGCAGGTTCTCGTTCAGACAGCAGCAGTCCACCAGAACCTCGTAGGCATTGCGCGGGCCGTCCGGCTCGTCAATCTGCGGCGGTTGCGCCTCCGGATCTGGTTCATCCTCCGGAGCTGCACCGGTAAGGGCGTTGAGAGCGGCACGGAGATCCTCTTCCCGGAAAGCGTCAAACAGCTCCTGCGGAAGCTCTGTTCCATCCTGCGCGGCGCAGCGGCGCACAAATTCCGGTACGCCCATCGCCTGAATCTGCGTCTGCAATTCGGCGGCACGGGGCAGCGGTTCCGTCTGTGTCAGGGTGATGCCCTGCGGGGCCTTGCGCGTTCCCGCGGAAAGCTGCTGCAAATAGTCCAGATAGGCTTCAATCAGTGTCATTCGTTTCACCTCAAATGAAGTATACAATAAAACAGGCCGGGTTACAATCCGAAAATGCAAAATTTGCGGAAACAAAGCGAACTTTGTGTCTTGACTTGACAGAAAAAGAAGGATGTGATACACTTAAAATTGAGAAAGGATGGGCGAACCAAATGAGAATCAAAATTACTGCCGATAGCACCTGCGACCTTTCCCCCGAACTGATCCGCGAGAACGACATTGAGATTTTCCCCCTGTTTATCAACAAGGGCGACGAGAGCTTTTTGGATGGCGTGACCATTCAGCCGGCGGATATTTTTGCGCACGTGGCAGCGGGCGGCGCTCTGTGCAGCACGGCGGCGGTGCCCATCGGAACCTATCGCGAGCGCTTTGAGGCGCTGTCCAAGGAGTATGACGGCGTTGTTCATGTGAACATCGGCTCCGGCTTTTCCGCGACGCACCAGAATGCCTGCATCGCCGCGGAGGATCTGCCCAATGTGCGCGTGATCGACTCCCGCAACCTCTCCAGCGGACAGGGTCATGTGGTCATGGAGGCCTGCAAGCTGGCCAAGACGGCGACCGATCTGGACGAGCTGTGTACCGCGCTCAATGAGCTGACACCCTGTGTGGATGCGAGCTTCCTTCTTGATCGTCTGGATTATATGGTCAAGGGTGGCCGCTGCTCCTCCGTTGTCGGTCTGGGAGCGAACCTGCTGAAGCTCAAGCCCTGCATCGAAGTCATTGACAACAAAATGCTCGTGGGCAAGAAGTACCGTGGCAACTATGCCAAGTGTATGGAGCAGTACGTGCGCAGCCGTCTGGAGGGTGCGGACGATCTGGTCTATGAGCGCATTTTCATTACGCATACGCCGGTGTCACAGGAAGTCCATGATACGGTCTGGCACGCCGTGGAGCAATATGGCAAGTTTGAGCACATCTATGAAACGAACGCCGGCTGTACCATTTCCTGCCACTGCGGCGAGGGCTGCCTCGGAGTGCTGTATATCCATAAGAATCCGAAGCTTCTGAAATAAATAAACGAAACCCCGCCACCGGTTCATCCGGCGGCGGGGTTAGACTGTCAAAAAACCTATCGAACCGAAAGTTACGGAGGGAAGGAAAGAGTAATACTACGTTTTTTGATTTTGAAAATCAAAAAACACGTGCGCTTTGCGCACTGAGGGCACGCTGTTGGCGTGCCCT
>CAKUMR010000221.1 GCA_934667865.1 uncultured Oscillospiraceae bacterium
GAAGAGGCCTGCGAAGCCTTGAAGATTGGCTACAACGCAATGTACGAGCTGCTGAACACCGGTAAGCTTAGAGGTTATCGCAATGGTCGCGTGTGGAGAATCCCGAAGGCTGCGTTGGTGGAGTACATTCAGAGCAGCTCCAAACTAAAATGACAAAGGTGCAGGGAGAAATCCTTGCACCTTTGCATCGTTGTTCTAAATGATTGCTTTAAAATTCTGTAATTCTGTACAACTGAGGAAGACCTTACTTCAGCAATCCTTAATAATGCAAGGGGAAATATCCGCTACCAGATATCATGTGAGAGTATCCGCATCTCATCAGCCAAAGTATAAAATCATACTCTGGTCTCCCTCTGATAGAGACGAAGAAAGATTACCGACATCGCGAGGCAGAGTGCCTCGGAGATGATGGGCGTGTACCACAGCGTCTCTCCGCCGAAGAGAGCGGCGAGCGTCAGCAACACTGCGCTTTGCAACACAAGGCCGCGGCCGACGGAGATTGAGATGGCGGGGGTGGGACGCTCAAGCGCCGTCAAAAAGCCGCCGATGACAACATTGAAGCCAACGAGCAGATACGAGATGCCGTAGTGACGAAACGCGCGCACAGAGTAGGCGACGAGTTCGTCGCTTGCATGCGAGAGATATACACTTACAACCTGTGGGGCGAAGAAGTAGACGCAGAGGAACAGCAGCGGTGCAATAATGCATACGGTGGTCAGGCCATAGCGCAGGAGCTTTTGACATTGGTCATGTTCGCCCTTGCCGTAGTGGAAGCTGACGAGCGGCTGTGAGCCCTGCGAAATACCGACCATCAGGTTGATAACGACGGTGTTGACATAGGCGATGACCGTGTAAGTTACGACACCGTCCGTACCGATGCAGCGCAGCACCGTGTGGTTGAAGAGAAAGATCATCAGACCCGTGCACAGTTCGGTCACACCATCGGCAAGGCCGATGGGCAGAATGCGAGCGTAGAGGTGTGGGTCAAAGCGGAACTTGCGCAGATGAAAGGTACACTTTTTGCTGAAAAAGTGGATGAGGTAGAGTACGCACGTGACGAGCTGAGAGATACCGGTTGCCGCCGCCGCGCCGAAGACGCCCATATTGAGCCAGAAGATCGCGACATAGTCCAGCACGCAGTTCGTCAGGCAGCCGGTGATGACGGTAAAGAGCGCGTAGCGCGGGTAGCCGTCAGTCTTGACGAGCACCTCGAGGTTATAGGAGACAAGAAAGCACACGCTGAACGGCGCGATACCGGTGAGATATTCCTTGACATAGTCAAGCGTGATCTCGTCAGCACCAAGCAGGATCGCGAACGACTCCAAAAAGACGAAAACAAGCGTGGTGGCCAGAACACCGATGACGAGCAATGTGGAAAAGTTCTGTGAAAACAGTGTATCGGCCTCGTGCCGCTTATCCTGCGCAATGTAAATGGCGATGAGCGTTGAGCTGCCCACTGCGAACATGACCGCAATGGAGAAAAGCGCGTTGGTGAAGGGGAGGGAGAGATTGACGGCGCTCATGGCGTATTCGTTCACGCCGATCGAGACCATCAGACCGTCGACCATGGAGTAGAGGGAAAAGACCATCAGAGACGCCACGGTGGCGGAGACAAAACGGACAAAGTCATGTTTCAGACTTTTGCCTGAGAGTAGCAAAATAACACGTCCTTAAATAAAATAGTAATTCAAAATTCTTGTATGAACTGATTGTTCAAAAAACTGGGATGTATGCGGGTCTTGCGCCGCCGTGCCGTGGGTGGACGCGGCAGCGCGGAAAAATTTCACTCTTCCTCGGGGAAAAGATTATCGAGCAGAGCTGTGCAAAGACGTTCCTCCCACTGATACATGCCGGAGTAGTCGCCGTGGTGGTCAACGTCGGGCGCGCCCTGGCCGTTGATCATGTAGAAGATACCGTCCTGTCGCTCGCGGTTGACAAACAGCCCTGCGAGCAGGCCATAGGCCTCGCCGAAGTGGCCGGACATCACAACGTTACGGTGACGGAGGAAACGGTCGCGCTTGCCGGAGGTGAACACCTGAATGCCGAGGCCATAACAGGTCATCAGGCCGTCGTAGGTGTCTCCGTTATTGGCGCTTTCGGAATATGTCCAATAGGGGGTGAACATCGCGTCGACGGATTCCTTGCTCAAGAAGCGCTTGCCGCCGATACAGCCGTCCGTCAGGAACAGCTCTGCGAGCACCTTGAGCTCCTCCATGCTGATGCGGAGACCGCCCTGCGGGGAAAACAGCGTGCCGTTATAGCCGATGTGGTAGTCGTGCAGGTCGGCCATCACGTTCGTGCCGCCAAGGTCGGGGTTCGTGATGAGCACCTGATCGCGGGACTGGACCTCGTCATGGTAGTCGTCGATTTGCGCCCGCCAGGGCTGGGAAGCGTCCCAGCGGTCGCCGTTTTTCGACTGGTAGATAGGGGAGAGGTCGTGCAGCTGATCGGCAGTGAAATCGCCGACGTTGAAACTTGCGCCAAGACCCATGGGCTCAAGCACATGCTTTTTCATAAAAACGTCGAA
The DNA here is from genome assembly GCA_934667865.1 of uncultured Oscillospiraceae bacterium. Next base: position 2,528 of record CAKUMR010000221.1, read on the forward strand.
GCGCTCGCCGCTCAGGCGCTCGAAGATCGTGCCGATCACGCCGTAGTTGAGGTTCGTGTAGGCAAAGAACACGCCGGGGGTGCGGTTCACGCCGTCCTCGCTGTTGGCAAAGTGCTCGCCGCCGAGGAAATACTTGCCGCTAGGTAGGAAAAACTGCTCAATGTTATCCTCGGGCGGGATGGAGTACGCGCTGCCGTCGCGGATCGACGAGGTGTGCGAAAGCAGCATGCGCAGCGTGATGGCAGTGTCGGGATAGCTGGGGTTGCGCAGTGGGAAGCCGAGGTAGTCGCTTACGTCGCGGTCAAGGTCCAGCGTGCCATGTTCGACAAGGCGCATCACGCTGAGCGCGACAAAGACCTTGGAGATCGACGCCGTGCGAAAGCGCGTGTTCATCTCAAACAGCAGGTCACGTTCGGGATGCTCCGCGTCGATGCGGCGGTGGCCCTTGCAGCCCTGATAGAGCAGCTTCCCGTCGCGGAACGCCATCACGCCGCAGGCGGGAACGGGCATGACGGGGTCATGCAGAATGGCGTCAAGGTCCTTTTCCAACGCCGCAAAATGCGCGCGGTCAAGCTCTGTGGGGTGGATCACATCCATGGAAGATTCCTCCTTATAGTCTGATTGGATCGAAAAATGTCAGTTACA
>CAKUMR010000222.1 GCA_934667865.1 uncultured Oscillospiraceae bacterium
TCAGCCAGTTGCTCCCCTTATTGTAGCTTAGGCAAGAGACGGAAAGAAGCCCAGCCGGATGCTGGGCTTCCAACCAAAACTTATTGTAATAGGAGTGAGAATGTGTTTCATCTGACTTGGAAAGGAATGCTTGGCCGCAAAAAGGAATCCTCCCTGCTTCTGATCGTGCTTGTGCTGTCCTTCCTGCTCTCGTCCGCACTCGCGATCATCCTGCCGTCCACGCAGGCGGAGGCCCAGCTTCAGCGCGAAAGCACCTACGGAAGCTGGCAGGTCATGCTGCTGGGCCGAAGCGCGGAGGACTGCCAGACGCTGGCGCAGCAGCTGCGCGAGCAGGGCGTGCAGTGCGCCGTGCTGCCGGCCGCGCACGGCACCTCCGACGAGATCATCTCCGTCATGACGCCGGAGGTGATGGAGCTTGGAAACTTCGAGCTGCTCGACGGCCGCCTGCCGGAGGCGGAGAACGAAATTCTCATCGTCGAGGATCAGTTCGCCCTCGGCAATCTGCCGAAGGTCGGCGACAGCATTACCGTCCGCTACATCTGGAATGCCACGAGTTCCATCGGCAACGTCTTCCAGCACCGGCAGACCGCGCTGCTTGAGGAGATAAAGGCTGCGGCCTTTGATGCCTGCAAGGCGGAGTATCTCGACGAGTACTACGCCTACATAGAAGGGCTCAAGGAAAACATGGCAAACGATCTGGCGCTGCAAAGCACCTACCGTGATCTTACGGAATACTGCATTTCCAGCTACTCCGCACCGGTCGAGCCGCAGGATATGACCCCGGAGCAGCTGGGCACCTCCTTTGCGCACTATCTTGCGGTGTACGCGCCGAGCCGCCCGATGTACATTGCGGAAACGACCACGGTCCGGCCGATTCTGGTCACGGGCGCGGAGTACCCTCTTTCGCTGGCCTGCCGGGAGTCCAAGGCGACACTGAACGGCAAGGCTTTCGGCGATTCAAGCGGACAGACGATCGTCACCTCGCACACCTATGACGAGCTGAGCGCAAACGTGCCCTACACCGTCTGCGGCATCCTCAAGGCCTATGAGGCAACATGGGACACCGGCGGCCACGCGCTGCCGGACGCCTTCCTTTCCGAGTCCGGCCGCGCGATGCTGGACAGGAATCTCAGTCTTGCCAAGGAGCAGGTGGAGGATCTCAATACCGGCTGGACCCCGTCCGGCAACTGCATTCTTCTGCGCAGCGACCGGCCTCTCGCGGAGCTCTACGCTGCGGCAGTCGAAGCGGATCGATCGCTTGGCAACGGATATTACAGCCTTTACACCTATTTCGCGGGCGACATCGGTCTTTCCTATGATTCCGTGGAATTCTGGGGCTGGGACCCGGTCACAGAGGAGATCGTCGTCCAGCAGGGGCTCTGGGAATTTGCCGAGGACGGGACGGAGCTTTATATCTTCCCCGACGTTCTTGACGAAAACGGCCAGCCCTTCCAATTTACGAACGAGGAGTACAACGACGACTTTGAATTCCCCGGTCTGACGCTGATCCCGGACACCTATTATCCCGATCTGGAGGAGCTGTACCAGAAAAACGACTACGACATCCGCATCAACACCTATGCTCTTCCGGACGACGGCGCCAGCGCCGCCGGTATGACCGGGACGGTTCTGAACACCATTCTGGTGCTGATCTCCGCCTGCGCGGTTCTGGTCATCTGCGTGGTGCAGAGCAAGCGCCGCGCCTACGCACTCGTCAAGCTCCGCGCCATCGGCCTGCAAGCCGGGCAGGCCGCCGTCATGCAGCTTGCGGAGGCGCTGCTCTTCCTGCTGCTCTCCCTGCTCATCGGTCTGCCTTTGGGCTATCTGGCCGCAAGCGCCGCTCTGCACTGGTACTATCACAGCACCGTGCTGGCCTTCGACGGGATTTTTCTGCTGCGCAGTGCAGTTTTCGGCGCGCTGTCCCTGCTTGCGGGGCTGGAGATCCCGCTGCTGTATTCTCTGTGTCTGCCGCTCACGGGCAAAACCGCCATCGCCGTCAAAAAAGCGCCGAAGCGCACCGCGCTGCGACGCGGGTCGCTCACGGAGATGGAGCGGGCGGCCGCGCGCTTCAACCGCCGCCGCTGTCTGCTGGCGCGCCTGCTGTGCGCGCTCTCGCTTCTACTCGCGCTGCTGACGCTTCTGCTGGCTCACTTTGCCTTTGATGCCTACCGCATCAACGTCGAGCGAGCCGACCTGCCGGACTATGTCCTCACGGCGACCTACGGCATGAATCCCCGCTTTCTTGCGGAAAAGCTGGAGGATTACAGTCAGCCGGACGATCTGGGCGAGGCTCCCTCGCGCATAGACTCCTATCTTGCGGCAGAGCACGTCCACCTTGCGGGATATACGGACAGCCCGATCCTCTCCTATCTTAACCAAACGGTTTCCATCGCCGGTGTGGCGCAGGACAGCCGCCTTCTGGAAAAGCTGCTGGAATACACCGGAGACATCAACTTAGAGAAGCTGCTCTCCGGCGAGGGCTGCATCCTGCTGATGCCGAACTACCGCAATACGCGGGACGATATGCTCTTCAGCTCGGACCTTGTCGATGCCTACCGCTACACCTCCGACAATACCATCCGGCCGGGCGATATTCTGCATCTTTCCGCAGATTCGCACATGATCACGGAAAACGGCGTCTTCACAACGGTTTCGGACGCATCCGTTGAGGTGCTGGCCGTACTGCACGAATACCCCGGCGTGTGGCTCTTTGAAAACAGTGCCCAGCCCGGCGTGCTCGTTTCCGGGCAGAAGCTCATCTCCGAGGTCTACCCCAGCGCCAAGCGGCGCTACACGCCAGAGCAGGCTCACTGGGATGCGCAGAGTCAGGATATGCACTGTCCTTACTGCCACGGCAAGACCGTCTTCCAATTCTACGCCTCCGACGCGGAGGATCACACCAGCTCCTACTGGAACCTTTCCGAGCAGGAATCGCTGGACTTCAAGAGCCACTACCGCGAGCGGAACGAGCTGCACACCGTGTGTGAAAATCAGCGCACGCTGACCGTCCTTCTGGGCGCGGCGGCCGTGCTGCTGGTGCTGATCATCCTGCTGTTCATCCTCTCGGATATGGCGGAGCAGGAGCGCCGCCGCATCGGCGTTCTGCGCGCCCTCGGCGCGTCCAAGGGAGCTATCCGGCGGACGCACTGGCTGCTTGCCATGCAGGAG
>CAKUMR010000223.1 GCA_934667865.1 uncultured Oscillospiraceae bacterium
TCGTCGGGATCTCGCCGCCCGGCCAGAGGCGGAACTGCGCCGGGAACTCCCGCACGCCGAAGCAGGGCTGATGATAGCACTGCCCTTTTTCCAGTCGTCTGCGCATAATGTCGCAGAATTTCCCTGCATTGTCCGACGGCGACGCTTGATCCGTCATGACAAAATGCGCCTCGATCACATACCGGACATCCTGCAAAACCGTCGCGGCACGCTGCTGGATGTCCTCCGAGGTACACAGATACAGCGCCTGCCTTCCGCCGGACATGGCCGACCTTACGTTGTCCGCAGAAATTTTGCTCTTGACCTCGTTGCGCCGGATCCCGGTGAACCGGATGGGCCGCATCACATGGATGCGGTCTATCACCCACCGCAGGCCCGGATGCCAGTAGATCGCCTCCAGCAGTCCCCGCGCCGCCGAGGGGGTCATCACGTCATAGCTCATGCGCTCTGTTTTCAGTTCCAGTCTGGAAAAGCAGGCGTAATCCCCCCAAACTTCCACTTTTACGGACATTTTTCCACTCCTTTCGTTCTTTTAATACAGCAATGCCTCGCCGCCCTCCGGAGAGAGCCTGAGGCCCGTCTTTTCGTCATAATTGGACATCAGCAGCAGGATGGCCGCATTTTCCGAGATGCGCTCCACCGCGCCCGCCTCCTCCAACTGCCGGTAAGTATACGGATAGACCGACACGGCGTACTGCCCCAGCTGCCGCATCAGACCGCGCGACGGCCCGTCCTTCCGCAGTCGGGCAACGAGCCGTTCGCCCTCCCCCTGCGGGATGTAGACCGTAACCGTTTCGCTGTCGATCAGGCGGAAGCGCTTTGCCACTGTTTCAAACGCCATCTGCCCGCGAATGAGAGGAAAAATCTCCTTCGCGTCCAGCGCTTTTTTATCTTTCAGTGCATAGAGCAAAAAATCAAAGTACGCCTGCACCGCCTCCGGCATGGACGGATCCGGGAAGCGTTCCAGCACATAGCGCGCCGCCGCGATATTCTGCTTCAGTGCCTGCGGCGGCTTCGTTTCCGTATCGAAAATGTGGACGATTCCCGTCTCTCCGCCCGGTTTTCCCTCGCGGTTGCAGCGGCCCGCCGCCTGAATGATTGAGTCCAGCCCGGCAATCGCGCGGTACACGCAGGGGAAATTCACGTCCACGCCGGCCTCGATCAGGCTGGTGGAAACAACGCGGCAGACCTCGCCATTCTCCAGACGCTTTTTGACGATTGCAAGCACCCGCCGCCGGTGCGCCGGCGTCATAATCGTGGACAGATGGTACGCACCCTCCGGTGGAAGCATGGCAAAGAGCCTCTGTGCCTGCGCGCGGCTGTTGACCACGCACAGCACCGCCCGCTCCTCCGTCAGCCGCCGTGCGAGCTCGTCATCTGGAAGCAGCCCCTCCGAGCGATAGGACACCCGGCGGAAGAATTCGTAATTCTCCGCCACATCCGGGCAGAGCTCCTGCACGCCGCCGGGCAGATAATCCTCGATGATCGGGCGCAGGGAAGGCTGCGTCGCCGTGCAGAGTACCGCCGTGCAGCCATAGGATTTGACCAGCTCCGTAATTGACCAGACGCACGGACGCAGGTCATTGAGCGGCAGCATCTGCGCCTCGTCGAAGATCAGGACGCTTCTGGCAATGTTATGCAGCTTCCGGCAGCGGCCCGGACGGCTAGCAAACAGCGATTCGAAAAACTGCACCGCCGTGGTAAGGATGATCGGCGCGTCCCAGTTTTCCGCCGCAAGATAGCGCTGGCGGTCCACCTCGCTCAGGTCGCCGCTTTCGTCCACCGGATATTCCACGTTGGCATAGTGCGCAACGACGTTCTCCGCACCGAAGATATCTTCGAAAATCTCCTGTGTCTGCTCAATAATGCTCGTGTAGGGAATGATGTAAATGATGCGCCGCGCGCCGTTGTGCAGCGCATGACGGAGGGCAAAAGCCATGGAGCTGACCGTCTTGCCTCCGCCCGTGGGGACTGTCAGTGTATAAAGTCCCTGCGGCTTCTCCCCTGCCTGCATGAGCTGCCGCAGGATCTTCGTGCGCCGCTGATTCAAAGGTTCGCGGGAATCCCACCATTTCGCGACGTACTTTTCCAGTCGTTCCATCAGAACCGGCAACGTGTCGCCGCATTTTCTGTCCACGGCGCCGTTCTGCATGAAGCGTTCCGTATCCAGCCAGTCCGCATCCACGAGGCAGGAATAGAGCATATGCGTGTAAAAAAACGCAGCCTCCGGCGAAGTCAGCGCAGGTCCCGCACCGCAGGCGGGCACGCTGATCTCATTGCGAAAGGCTGCGTAGGGTTCGATTTCGATGCCGGGACGTTTTTTCAGTCTGCCAAGGAGGGTCGTACTCTGCGCAGAATCCATCCGGCTGCCGCGATCCGGCAGGCCGCGGTGATGGCCGGCGATGCAGAATGCCGCCGCGCTCTGGCCGCACTTCTGCGCCTCCAGCGCGCCCGCCGTGGAATGATCCACTTGGATTGCTTTGCCGCGGAGCCTCTGCTGGAATGCCTCGGAATACTTCCCGACATCATGCAGCAGGCCGCAGAAATACGCCGCGTCCGCCGCGCCGAAGGGCGCAGCAAAGTCGGAGGCCATTTGGGCAACCGCTTGCAGGTGATCCGCAAGCAGCTGGGAGCTTTCGTCCGTTCGATGCGCAAGATACGGCTCCATGCTTCCGCCTCCTTAGCTTGATTTCTATGTGTCTTATTCTAGCATAAAGACTTATAAAAGTACAGCATTTTATGAAAATTCTACAAAATATTTCTCCTGCATTTCTGGGCACACCTCCGTACCTCTCCGCGCATATCCTCGGGAGCAGTCGGGACAGAGAAAAAGCCTTGCAAACACACCGTTTGCAAGGCACGGCAAGAAGCTCTATCTTAAATTGTCCGGTACCGAAACAAACCGGAAGCTGTATTATAGTTCCTTCTTGAGGATTATTTTTTCTTTTGTTCGACGTTCTTCCACGAATCCGTTCTTCAGAAAAAGTGTAATAGCTGGGTTGTCAATTGCGATATCATCATAGAGAACCGAGATTCCATTGCTTTTCGCTATGGAACACAGCAGAGCCATTGCCTCGCTTCCATAGCCTTTTTTTCTATATTTTGAATAGATAATAACATCGGCCACCACATGCCGTATTTCGGCATCGTAGTGA
>CAKUMR010000224.1 GCA_934667865.1 uncultured Oscillospiraceae bacterium
GAGCAGACCGGTGACGCTCCCGATGTGAAAGCCGTATTCCCCGGAGATCATCCCGTGCAGGGTCACGCCGCCGAGCCTGAGCAGGCTGCCGTTTCCTAGGCTCGCGGCGAGCAGTCCTATGATGCAGCCGCAGAAGCCGATGACGGAAAGCAGAAATGCGATCCTGCTGAGGACTTTTCCGAGCCGGGAGAGCTTTTGAATGGTGTTGAGTGATTTCATTTGGATGCTCCTTTTTTAATAAAAAGTATAGTTTTTTCCTTCATTGAGATCTTTCCGACTTCGTAGCCATAGCCGGATAGTTCCTTTTTGCAGTTCAGAAAAGAGTGGTCCAGCGGCGTTCCGGCGATTTGCGCGAGTGCGTCGAAGGTCAGCGTCAGCTGCGGGCTGCCGCTGCTTTGCAGATAGGCCCAAAGCCGGGCGTACCTGCTCATACTGTTTTTCCTTTCAGATCGTTTTCTTATCGCATGAGCTCCGGAATGCGCTTGAGCAGCCGGGTCGCGTGCTGCGCCTGACGGAGATAGATGTACCGGTTGGATGCGTCGGAGGCGTAATACTGACCGTAATAGTCACAGACGGCGATCTGATAATCATACAGCCGTTGAAGATTTTCCAGGTCATACGGATTTAGCTTGCCATAGCGGCAATAGGCCTCCACATACCTTTGAAGAAGGCTCTCGTCGATCTGCCCGTCTGCGCAGCATGGCGCGCCGTAGACAAACGAACGCATGATCTCCCAGATGACCGGGTGGACACAGGCGGCCGTCCAGTCGACGACGGCAGTCAGATGCCCGTTTTCACAGAGGAACTGGCTGACGGAATAGTCGCCGTGTGTGCTGCGGAGCGTCAGCCTGTGCAGATCGAAGGCCCATGCGGGAAAGCGTTCCATCAGACCGATGCGCCATTTCTCCTCGGCAGCGATCTCCGCGTCGCCGTGCTGAACTGCCGCCGCCAGAGTTCGCCGGTAGGATCGCAGCGCGCGCTGCGGCGTCATTGCGGCGAAGAAAGCCGCCCCAATGCCCTCCGGAAGTGCGGGGTAGGCTTGCAGCACATGATGGATCCTGCCCAGCAGCTCCGCGGATTCCAGCAGAAGTGCTTCCGAAAGGCTGTTCCATTCCGGCGTGTACCCTGCAAAGTGCTGCTGTACGGTATAGATGCGCCCGTCGGCAGAGCGGGAAAGAAAGCTGCCCTGCCTGTTTTTCAGGAACAAGCAGGCAGGAATTCCGTGCCTGCGCAGATATGCGCACAGTTCCGGCTCGGCCTCCGGATGATCGATCGCGTTGACGGTGGGAAACTTCAGAACATAGTCGCCCTCTGCGCAGCGCAGAAACCATGTGTCAGAGCCGGTGCCGATGGAGGACTTTTGAAGATGACGCAGATGCAGCCCGTACTGCTCCCGCAAAACGGCTTCAAACATACTGTTCAAGAAACGCTTCCGGCGCCGGGATGTTTTCCGCTTTCCGGTAGCTGCTGCAATCCGCCGTCCGGTCGAGCAGGCGCTTGCTGTAAAGCTCCCGCCGAAGGGTCGCCGGGTCGTGGAAGAGCGTCCGTTCCTCCGGCAGCGCATTGATCTCCTGTTCTGTGTATGGACGTCCGGCCTCCAGCTTTCCCGCCAGATACCACAGGGACAGCAGCTTCTTTTTGTGCTTTGCCGGCAGAGAGATCAGCCGCCCGACGCGGTCTAAAAAAGGGGTCAACGCATCGTTCATTTCTGCATCCTCACAATCAAAAAAATAACGCAGGGCGAAGCCGATGTTCATCGGCCTCAGCTCTGCGTCTTAGTATCTGGCTTGGCTTGATATTCCGTTTGGAGCTCCCTGCCAATATGAAACGAATGTTTTGAAATATATGTTCTGTAATATGCAATTTGGATTATACTAACCGATCGGCGCGTTGCCGACAATAATTCTGAATTCCACGGGGAAAAGAATCTGTCGACTTTTTCTCTCGTTTGTGATATGCTGAAATAGGAAAGTGTGCCGCCCGTGACAGAGTATCTGCCGAACGGCCGGAAAAACAGGGAGGAATACCTATGGAATACAGAAAGCTGCCGCACGGCACCGAGCGGGAAAAAATCAGTGTTCTGGGACTGGGCATGGGCAGCATCGGCCTGACGCCGCCGGAGGAGATCGAGGCCATCGTCCGCAAGGCCATGGCGCACGGCATCAATTTCTTTGACCTCTGCACCGCCGGGGCCACCTACGCGCCCATGGGCAGAGCAATCAAGGGCAGAAGGGAAGAGGTTTTCCTCCAGTGCCACTTCGGCGCCGTCTATGACGAAAACGGCGAGTACGGCTGGTGCCGCGACTTTGACACGATCCAAAAGACCTTCTACTGGGAGCTGGAGGCGCTGGGAACGGACTATGTGGACTTCGGCTTCCTGCACTGTGTGGATGAGCTGGAGGACTTTGACAAGCTCTGTGAAATCGGCGTGCTCGACCTTCTCAAGGAGCTCAAGGCGCAGGGCGTAGTCCATCACATCGGCTTTTCCTCCCACACGCCGGAGGTCGCAAACCGGATCATCGACACCGGCCTGATCGACATGATGATGTTCTCCATCAACCCGGCCTATGACTTTGAAAAGGGCGACGATCTGGGCATCGGCTCGGTGAAGGAGCGCTTCGAGCTCTTCCGCCGTTGCCAGCGCGAGGGCGTGGGCATCTCCGTGATGAAGCCCTTCTTCGCGGGCCGCCTGCTGTCGGCAGACCAGTCGCCCTTCGGAACGGCGCTGACACACAGCCAGTGCTTGCAATACGCCATCGATCGCCCCGGCGTACTCGTGGCGGTGCCCGGTGTGCAGACCATGGCGCATCTGGATCAGCTGCTGGAATTCCTGACGGCGACCGACGAGGAAAAGGACTACTCAGTGATCGGCTCCTTCACGGCCGACACCATTTCCGGCACCTGCGTCTACTGCAACCACTGCCAGCCCTGCCCGGCGGGGATTGATATCGGCCTTGTGAACAAGTATTATGATCTTGCGCTGGCAGGAGACGCCATCGCGGCCAACCATTATACCAAGCTTTCCGTCAATGCGGACGCCTGCCTGCACTGCGGCCACTGCGAGAGCCGCTGCCCCTTCGGGGTCAGGCAGGAAAGCCGGATGGAAGAGATCGCTCGCTATTTCGGATAAAAT
>CAKUMR010000225.1 GCA_934667865.1 uncultured Oscillospiraceae bacterium
GTCCCAGGCCAAGCTGGTGCGCTGCGTCCGCGGCGCGGTGCTGGATGTGGCAGTGGATCTGCGGCCGGAAAGCCCCACCTATAAAAAATGGGTGGCGGTAAAGCTGTCGGAGGAGAACAAAAAGCAGCTGCTGATTCCCCGGCGCATGGGTCATGGCTTTGTCACCCTGACGGATCATGTGGAATTTCTGTACAAAGCAGATAATTTCTATGCGCCGCAGGCAGACGGCGGCATCCGCTGGAATGACCCGGAACTGAACATCGACTGGGGTGTGGACGCGCCCGTTCTCTCGGCAAAGGATCAGAATTCCCCCTTCCTGAAAGACGCGGTAACGGATTTTTGAGATATAAAAGGAGAAATAACATGAAACTGTTTATTACCGGCGGCGCAGGCTTTATCGGAAGCAATTTTATTTTCTATATGCGCAAGACCCATCCGGAGTATGATCTGGTGTGTCTGGACAAGCTGACCTATGCAGGCAATCTGGAAACGCTGGCTCCCGTGATGGACGACCCGAAGTTCAAGTTTGTCCGCATTGACATTGCCGACCGGAAGGCCGTGTATGCCCTGTTTGAAGCGGAAAAGCCCGACGCGGTGGTGAACTTCGCGGCGGAAAGCCATGTCGACCGCTCGATCGAGAATCCGGCAGTATTCCTGGAAACCAACGTGATGGGCACGCAGGTGCTGCTGGATGCCTGTCGCATCTACGGCATCCGCCGCTATCATCAGGTGTCCACGGACGAGGTGTACGGCGACCTGCCGCTGGACCGGCCGGATCTGTTCTTCACCGAGCAGACCCCCATCCACACCTCCAGCCCCTATTCCGCCTCCAAGGCCTCGGCCGATCTGCTGTGCGGCGCCTATTTCCGCACCTACGGTCTGCCCGTCACCATCAGCCGCTGCTCCAACAACTACGGACCTTACCAGTTCCCGGAAAAGCTCATCCCCCTGATGATCGCCAACTGCACCGCCGGTAAACCCCTGCCGGTCTACGGTCAGGGGCTGAACGTGCGCGACTGGCTGTATGTGGAGGATCACTGCTCCGCCATTGACCTGATCCTGCAAAACGGGAAAGTGGGTCAGGTGTACAACATCGGCGGCCACAATGAGATGCGCAACATCGACATTGTCAAGCTCATCGTCCATGCGCTCGGCAAGAGCGAGGATCTGATCACCTATGTGACGGACCGCAAGGGCCACGATATGCGCTACGCCATTGACCCCACCTTCATCCACAACGAGCTGGGCTGGCTGCCGGAAACCAAGTTTGAAAACGGCATCGTCAAGACCATCCAGTGGTATATGGATAATAAGCCGTGGTGGGAAAACATCATCAACGGCGAATATCAGAACTATTACGAAAGAATGTACGCGAACCGATGAGCAGCTCTTCCTTCCTGTCGACCTGTGTGCATAAGACGCTCCGCTACCTGAAAAAAAACGGCGTTTCCATGACGCTGAAAAAGATCGGCCGCCGTGTCAGCGGGAAAGCCCGGATCAGTCGGGATGAGGATGCCCTTTTTACGCTTCTTCCCTTCTCTGTGCCGGAGGAACAGGTCTGGCATATGCCGGAAACGCTTGTCTCTTATGCAGGAAAGGTATCGGTCGTCATCCCCGCCTTTAACGGCGCGCACGAGCTGCCCGGCCTTCTTGAGTCGCTGAAAAGCCAAGAGGGCCCGGACACGCCGGAGCTTGTTGTAGTGGATTCGGGCAGCACGGATGGCACCGCCGTTCTCGCGGAGCAGGCAGGAGCAAAGGTCATACACATCACGCAGGAGGAATTTTCCCATTCCTATGCACGCAGACTCGGGGCGGAGAATGCCACCGGGGAATATCTGCTCTTTATGACGCAGGACGCCTTGCCCGACGGGAAGGACTGGCTTCTGCGTCTGATGCAGCCCATTCTGGTGAGCGGCGCTGCCGCTGCCAGCTGCTATGAGCGTCCCAGAGCGGACGCCGATCTGTTCAGCCGTATCTCTGCGTGGGTCTGGCGGAAGACGATCTGCGGCGGGGAGGATCGGCTGACGGCGCTGCCCTCTGACGAAAGCTATGACTCCCTGCGCCGCTGCGCCCAGCTCAACGACAACGCCTGTCTGATCCGCAGGGAAACCTATTTCGCCCTCGGGGGACACCGCGGGGATTATGCGGAAGATCTGGAGCTGGGAATCCGGCTGCTGCGCGCCGGATATCGGCTCGGTCTGCTGGATTCCGTTTCCGTCATCCACTCCCACAGCCGTTTGCCGCTGTACTATTTCAAGCGGGCCGTGATCGACGCCAGAAGCATCACCGGGATGTTCTCCGACTTTTCGCTGGATCGTCTGGAGCTGCGCGATACCGTAAGCCGGACGGCCGCTGCGGCCTGCGCGGTCATCCTGTATCTGCGTGAGCTTCCCGCCGCGCCGGAATCTGCGGCAGCGCTTGCGGAATTTACGCGGGACGGCTTTGAGCGCATCCTTGTCTCGATTCGCCGGATGAAAAAAAACCAGATTCAGACGCTGCTGTTGGAAAGCGGCGAGCTGCACGAGTCCGTCCGTCCCTTTGTGGAAGACCTTTGGCTGGCCGGCGGCGGGGAATATCATTTTGACCCGGTGCTGGCAGTTTCTCAGGCCAGATATATCATGCACTATCTTTGTCCCTGGCTTCAGGAGCAGAATATGACGGCAGATGCTCAGCGGAAAGCGGAGATCCCGCTGCTGCTGTGGCAGTATTTTGCCCAGAGCGCGGGCTATACGTTCGCCGCGTGTCTTCTCAATGCGCCGGACAGGGACGGAAAAATAAATTCCATTGCAGGCAAATACCAGACAGGAGTATAATTCCATGAAAGTTATGGTTACCGGAGCCACCGGGCAGTTGGGCTATGACGTGTGCAGAGTGCTCTCCGACCGGGGGATCGCGCACGTCGGCCTTGGTTCAAAGGACTGCGACATCGCCTCGGCCGAGGCGGTCAGGGCTCTTTTTGAAAGGGAACGCCCCGACGCGCTGATCCACTGCGCCGCTTACACCAAGGTAGATATGGCCGAGGAGGACGCAGAGCGCTGCTGGGCCGTCAATGTGGACGGAACAAGAAATCTCGCCGCCGCCTGCCGGGCGTGCGGCGCAAAGATGATCTATATCTCCA
>CAKUMR010000226.1 GCA_934667865.1 uncultured Oscillospiraceae bacterium
GCTGGAAGGCAGGCTGCAAACCGGAAAACTTGTCAACAGCGATCCCATCACTGGACGGGCTACCGGTATCCTGTGTCAGGGCGACCTGACCATCAACGCCGCGGAAGGCTGCACGAAGAAGCCGACGCTCACCATCAACATGTTCGGCGCGGGCGATGCGCAGGGCATCCGCACCGTGCAGCAGCGTGACCCCTCCAGCGCAGTGACCGTGCCGGGCATCGTCACCATCGGTGCGGTGGATGTGGACATCACGGTGGGCGCCATGAGCGCGCAGCCTGTGATAAGCCCCTACGTCTACTCACAGCGGCAGAGCGGCTCGGCGGGCGTGTGCGGCATCTACGGCGGCGATGATATTATCCTCAATGGCACCGGTGCAGTGCTCAACGTCACCACGATCGGCGCTTATCAGGGCCATCTGCTCAGCTCCGGCGAGATTGGCTACGGCGAGGTCTTCATGCAGGGCACGGAGGTGCATCTGAAAAACACCGCCCGCAACGGGAGCTATCGCGTATCCTATTACGGTATCAAGTGGGACCTCGGCTATACCTGTACGGACAGCGCAGGAAACCGCGTGGCGATGAAGGACGCCTACTGGGTCACCGGAAGCGCCGATTTTGACCCCAATGGCGAAAAGGTGCTGGAGGGTGAGCTGACCATCACAGGTACGCTTGAGGATGGGGAAACGCTGACAGCGACGCTGACCGGCGGCAACCTGAATGGCAACAAACCGACCTATCGTTGGTATCGCTGCCGCTGGGATCTTGAGCCGGAGCTCATCAAATCGGATAACGAGCCATACAGCAAGGCTACTTACAAGTTAACGACCACGGATATTGGCTGCCGGATCTACTGCGAGCTCACCTGCGACGGTTATGCGGGCACGCTGGTAAGCCCAAAGACAGAGCAAATTTCCGCGGGTGCGACTTTCCCCAATATTTTTGTCAATGGAATACAGATCACGAAGGACAATGCGTCCAATGTGACAGAAGATGGAACGGTATCCTATGATGTGAGCACCAATACGCTGACGCTCTGCAATGCGGAACTCACAGAAGTGGGCGATAACGTAGCGGTGATCTGTGCTGTGAGTCTTCCGCTTACGATCAAGCTTGAAGGGGAAAACAAAATCAGCACGGACATTAGGGATAAGCGGGCAATTTTCTGCTACGATCTCACCTTTATCGGCTCCGGCAGTCTGGACGCCTATGCAGTGCGGCCGGATTACGGTACTATTTATTCATCAGGCAGCGTTAGTATCGGCGGGGATTGTCAGGTCACGACTTCCTGTCAGAAAGCGAATTCTTCACTTGGTTCGTCTTCGACTGTTGGCATTGCGCTGTATGCCTATCAGGGCGACCTTATCGTTTCTGGAAACAGCTCGTTCAAAGCCTTTATCGCAGATGACAACGTGAATCAGATCGCTGTTAATGTTAACTACAATACAACGGTCAAAGACAGCGCTCATGTGGAAATCACCGGCAGCTGCAAGGGGGCGTTTCTTGCAGGCTCTTTAGATGTGCAGGGCGGCAGCATTACTGTGAAAAGTAAAGGAAGCGGCTATAGATATGGAACATCAACGCGTGTAGATGACAAACAATATCCTACATTGGAAGTGCCGGATTATATAACGATAAGCGGCGGTAAGCTGGATGTTTCCTCGGAGCTTGGCTATGACATTAAAATAAAGAATTCTATTACGATCACAGGCGGTACGCTGGTCACGTCTCTGGGGGCGGAAAACACGGCGCCGATCCAAAAGAGCAGTGAGGACTGCACATTCACAGCCGACAACTGCACCGTCTACGCAGGCACCGAAACTGACGGTTCCAATGCAAAGAAGAAGGATACAGTGGAGGCGTTCTATTCGTCTGATTACCGCTATGTGCGCCTGATTGCTGGTTCTACTGTTGATGTCGACGCGGACTGCAAGGATGACGGCACGACCACGGAGATCAGCGCGGACATTTCTGCCGGGCCGGACGCGGCGTCGAAGGAAGCGGCGGTCGTGATCGTCCGCTTCAACAAAAACGGCCGCCTTGCCGGGATCGAATACCGCACAGCCACGCTGACCGGCGACACATGGCGGATCGAGGTCTCGTTCAAGAATGCCTTGCCGGATGACACCTACAAAATCTATGTCATCGACGGTGCGCGCCGCACCCCGCTGCGCAACGCGCTGCTCGTCCTTAAAAACGGCACGTAAAGCAACAAAAAGAGCATTGCCGCCCGGCAAGGCTCTTTTTTATGTACCTACGACGCCAGCAGCGTCTTGAGTCTTTGGATGTTCGCCTCGGAGAGGGGCGTGAGGGGCAGGCGGGGGAGGCCGACGTCAAAGCCCGCCAGATTCAGCGCCTGCTTGACGGGGATGGGATTGACCTCGCAGAACAGCGCGTCGATCAGCGGCATCAGCGCCACCTGCATCCGCCCGGCCTTTTCAAAATCGCCATGCTGGCAGGCGCGGATCATCTCCAGCGTCTGCTTCGGCCGGATGTTCGACAGGACGGAAATGAGCCCCTTCGCGCCGATGGACATCATCGGCACCGCTTCGTCGTCATTGCCCGACCAGACGGGCAGGCTCTCGCCGCACGCGTCCAGAATGCGCGCTGTTTTGCACACGCTGGCCGAGGCTTCCTTTACGCCCCCGATGTTCGGGTGCTCCGCGAGCACGCGGTACGTCTCCACGCTGATGTCCACGCCCGTGCGGCTGGGCACGTTGTAGACGATCACGGGGATGTTCACCGCGTCCGCGACGGTCATATAGTGCGCGATCAGCCCTGATTGCGTACACTTGTTGTAGTACGGCGTGACGAGCAGCAGCGCGTCCGCGCCGATCGACGCCGCCACGCGGCTCGTCTCCAGGCAGTGGGCGGTGGAGTTGCTGCCCGTGCCTGCGATGATCTTGCAGCGCCCCGCGACGTAGCGGATGCAGTGGGCGATCACGCCCAGCTGCTCCTGCGGCGTCATGGTGGCCGCTTCGCCCGTCGTGCCGCACACGACGATGGCGTCCACGCCGCTGGCCAGCTGAAAGTCCAGCAGCTGTTCGAGTTTTGGATAATCGACGGTACTGCTTTGGAAGGGCGTGACCAGCGCGGTCGCAACGCCTTCAAAAACAG
>CAKUMR010000227.1 GCA_934667865.1 uncultured Oscillospiraceae bacterium
GTAGACCGTCGCGCCCGCCGTGCGCGCCACGTCCGCGGTACGGTCCGTACAGTTGTCCGCCATGACGAAAATCTTCAGCTTGTCCTGCGGGTAGGTCTGCCCGTGCAGGCTGTCGATCAGGTCGGCAATGACCTTTTCCTCATTGCGCGCACAGATCAGGACGGCATAGCGGTGCAGCTTCGCAGGCTTGTGCGGCTTATCCTTTTTGATATGCGGAACCAGAATGTAGAAGAACTGATAGGCGTAGCACAATAAAAATGCGATCATCAGTACGGTGTTCATCGTTTCAAGATATTTCATCCGGATAGCCCCTTTCTCTATGTCGTTTTGAGTATACCCCGGAAGGGTATTAAGAAACAAGCGGAGAAAATATTAAGATTTGCTTAACACACTTTCGCCGCCGTCGTGGTACAATGAGGAAAAAGCCGGGAGGAAGAGAAAATGCAGGAAAAATGGCTGCAATGGGCAATTGAAATTCAGGCCATCGCGCAGGCAGGGCTGACCTACGGCCGCGATGCCTACGATAAAGAGCGCTATGCCCGCCTACGGGAGATCGCCGCAGAGATGGTCGCGTCGCAGACGGAGTTTCCGGTGGAAAAGGTCAGAGGCCTTTTCTGCAATGAAACCGGCTACCAGACGCCGAAGGTGGACACGCGCGCCGCGGTGTTTCAGGAGGACAGGATTCTTCTGGTGCAGGAGGCAAACGGGACGTGGGCGCTGCCCGGCGGCTGGTGTGACGTGAACTGCTCGGTCGCAGAAAACACGGTCAAGGAAACGTTGGAGGAAGCCGGTCTGCATGTCAGGGCGGAACGGCTGATCGCCGTGCAGGACAGAAACCGGCACAACCCGCCTCCCTATCCCTATGGTGTGGTCAAGATCTTCGTCCTCTGCACGCCGCTCGGCGGGGAGTTTGTCCCGAACATCGAAACGACGCGGCGCGCCTTCTTTGCCAGAGAAGCGCTGCCTGTCCCCTTGGCTGAGGAAAAGGTCACACGGGAGCAGATTTTGCTCTGCTTCGACGCGAAAAACGACCCAAACTGGGTCACACAATTTGATTAGAATTAGGAAATGTCCCGGCTGAGGAAAACTCAGTCGGGACATTGTACTGATGCACGAAAGGCCTCAGACCTCAAACATCAGATCGCCGTAGGTCGGCACGGGCCAGATGGCCTTATCGACGATCAGCTCCAGACGGTCGATGGGCGTGCGCAGCTCGTGCATGGCAGGGACAACCTTGTCGCGGCAGAACGTTGCCATCTCGCGCACGCAGTCGATGCCGTTCATCTTCTGCACCGCCGCGTCCAGACGCTTCTCCGCCTCGCTCGCGCGGGCCAGAAGCGCGCTGGTTTCGCGTAGGAGCTGCTCCTGCGTCGTGGTGTCCGCGTCCGGGCAGGCGGTGCGCACCTTACAGATGGAATCTGCCAGCCGCGCCGTGTAGCGCACAACTGCGGGGATATAATGCTTGCCCGCCATGTGCAGCATGGTTCTTGCCTCGATCGCCGTGGTCTTGGCGTAGGTCTCATAGAGGACTTCGCTGCGGGATTCCAGCTCCGCTCTGGTGAAAACGCCGAATTTTTCGAACATTTCCACGGTTTTCTCCGTCGTCAGCGCCGGAATGGCGGAAACCATGTTCGGCAGATTCGGCAGGCCGCGGCGCGCCGCCTCCTGCTTCCATTCCTCGCTGTAGCCGTTGCCGTTGAACAGCACGCGGCGGTGATTGCGCATATTTTCCGCGATCAGGCGGTTGACGTCGCGCTCAAAATCGTCGCTCTTTTCCAAGACGTCCGCCGCCTCGCAGAAGGCCTCAGCGACGATGGTGCTGATAACGGTATTGGAGTTTGCGATGCTCTCCGAGGAGCCGACCATGCGGAACTCAAACTTGTTGCCCGTGAAGGCAAAGGGCGAGGTGCGGTTGCGGTCGGTCGCGTCCTTGTCGATGACGGGCAGCGTGGAAACGCCGGTGTCCAGACGGCCGCCCGCGATGCAGCCGGCAGCCGTGCCGTTTTCGACGATCTGATCGACCACGTCGCTCAGCTGCGCGCCGAGGAAGATGGAGATGATCGCGGGGGGCGCTTCGTCCGCGCCAAGGCGCTGATCGTTGCCGGGACAGGCCGTGGACATCCGCAGAACATCCGCATGGCGGTCCACCGCCTTGATGATGCAGGAAAGCACCAGCAGGAATTGCAGGTTATCATTCGGCGTCGTGCCGGGGTCGAGGAGGTTCTCTCCCGTATCGCTGCTGAGCGACCAGTTGTTGTGCTTGCCGGAGCCGTTGACGCCCGCAAAGGGCTTCTCGTGCAGCAGGCAAACAAGTCCGTGGCGCGTTGCCACGCGCTTCATCGTTTCCATGGTGAGCTGGTTCTGATCGACCGCGACGTTGCAGGTGCTGTAGATGGGTGCGCTCTCGTGCTGCGCCGGCGCAACCTCGTTGTGCTGCGTCGTGGCGGTGATGCCCATTTTCCACAGCTCCTGATTCAAGTCGGCCATGAATTCGCCCACGCGTTCGCGGATAACCCCGAAATACTGATCCTCCAGCTCCTGTCCCTTGGGCGCTGGCGCGCCGAAGAGCGTCCGGCCGGTGTAGATGAGGTCGCGGCGCTTGAGGTAGCGCTCGCGGTCAACGATGAAATACTCCTGCTCCGCGCCGACGGAGATCAGTACGCGCCGGGACTTCTCATCGCCGAACAGGCGCAAAATACGAACCGCCTGCTGCGAAAGCGCCTGCATGGAGCGAAGCAGCGGCGTTTTGTTGTCCAGCGCCTCGCCGTTGTAGGAAACGAACACCGTCGGGATGCACAGGATGGTGCCGCAAGCCATCTCCTTGACAAAGGCCGGGGAGGTCATGTCCCACGCGGTGTAGCCTCTGGCGTAGTGCGTTGCACGCAGACCGCCGGAGGGGAAGCTGGAGGCATCCGGCTCTCCCATGATAAGCTGCTTACCGGTCAGATTCAAAATGACCTTGCCCATTTTGTCTGGCGCGGTCAGGAAGGAGTCGTGCTTTTCCGCAGTCACGCCGGTCAGCGGCTGGAACCAGTGGGTGTAGTGGGTCGCGCCCTTTTCGATGGCCCATTCCATCATTGCCTTTGCAACGACGTCCGC
>CAKUMR010000228.1 GCA_934667865.1 uncultured Oscillospiraceae bacterium
AGACAACACAGCGCGCTTCCCAACGCGCGACGCAGACGCCGACGTTCCTCAAGCCGTGCGACCTCTTTTTCCAGTTGAGAAATGCTGGGGTAAAAGATGCGCCGTTTTTTCCGATTCATCGAGGCTCCTCCGGCGTGCTGGAAAGCCGCTTTACATTCAGAAGATACTGATCTGCGGCCTTTTGTGCGCTTTCAAACACCTCATTCAGCCGCAGAGAGGCCTCCGCAATGGAGCCGGCCTCGCGCAGAAGAATCTGCCGGCTTTTCAGCTTCTGCTCCGCCTGCGCAAGCTCTGCACGAAGCTGCTCTACCTCCTTGCTTTGCGCCAGAAGCAGCTCCACCAGCTCCCGGCGGCTCAATCTTCGAAGTGTTTTATCCGTCATTCTTTACGCTCTTTTCCTGTTTTGTGGCATCTGCAACGTAATGTTGAATATATATATATATATTCAACATTTTTAACGTATCATGCAATAAAAACATTCTGCTTATACATATTAAGATTTTATCACAGTCTAACATGGATTGCAAGAACTATAGTTGAAATCTTTACAGAAAAATTACACAGCAAAAAAGGAAACCTCTGATATCTTTTTCCAACAGTTTCCCGAAAATGTCCAAGATATCCGCGGATATGAAAAAGCTGCGCCCCTCGCGATCCGGGCGCAGCCTTTTCCATATTATCAGCCGTTTTACAGCTTCAGAATTTCTCTGGCGTGGGCAACAAATTGCGGCGTGTTCGCCTCCTGCGCGGAAACGTTCACGCTCTTCTCGTGCGCGCGGATGGCGTCGAGAAGCTCCGTGCTGCGGTCGCGCACAGCCGCGATCACGCGGTAGTTCCCGTCCAGCAGCTCAAACAGCCGCGCGGTGAAGCTCCTCGCGGCTTCTTCCATCACGCCGACCTCGTCGAGAAGCACCAGACTGCCCTCCGGGATGCCGCGCAGCAGCGCCACACCCACATTGTCAAACACCTCCGGGTGCTTTTCCGCGCAACGGTCTTTACAGGAACCAATCTGATGATCCGGCGCGAAGCTAAGCTGCTCCCCGCAGCCGTGGATGTACACCGGAGCATTGCCGGTCAGCGGATCCTCCGCCAGCTTTTCCGTCCAGAAGCCATAAATTGGCTCTTGTACGCCTGCCAGAATCCGCTTGATCGCCGTTGTTTTTCCGCTGCCGGAGCAGCCACAGACAATAATATTCATTTCCATTCCTCCGGTATGTCTTTTGCCTGAAATACAAGCACCGCCATCTTGCGCAGTTCCGGCAGATAGAGCGGAAAATCTTCCCGCCCGGTCGGAACCAGACGCTCCCGCACCCAGTCCGCGTCAATTTCCATCTGCGGGTTATAGAGCCGAAAAAATGCCATGGCATCCTCCGTCGTTCGGAAGGGCTGTCCCAGCTCCAGCGCCAGCCGCTCGGAATGAAACGGGATGCCGCAGTGTTCCAGCAGTGCTTCCGCCGCGACCCTCACATCCCGATGCGTTTTTCCGGGGCGGACGGAGAACCGATGCTCGCTGCAATCGCGCTTCACCATCACCACCGGGCCGCAGCATTGACGGCGCGCCAAACAGAGAATCTCCTCCGCGCTGCCGAAATAGCAGAAGGTCATGGCATCAAACGGCCGCTCCGGCCGCAGCTGAAAGGCATCGCCGCAGATCGTCTCCAGATTTTCCGGGAGCTGCCGCGACCGCATCGCCGCGATCGCCGCTTCGCTGCGGTCGACCGCCGTCACGTACCGGCAGCGCCCGGCCAGCGCCTGCGCAAGATAGCCGAGCCCGCAGCCCGCGTCGCAGATATGTCCGTCTGCCGGGAGCCAGCGCATCAGGTGCTCCGCCAGACGTGCGTAATGGTCGGCGTATTCCGAGGCGTCACGCATGAAGCGTACCGCGTCCGGCGTCCACCACTGCATCATCTGGCTTCTGCCCTGCACCGGATCATTTCTGCCGCAATGCTGATGGCGATCTCCGCAGGTGTTTCCGCGCCGATGGCAAGGCCGATGGGCGAATGCACGCTGTGGATCATTTCCTCGGAAATACCCGCCTCGCGCAGAAGCTGCTGGGTGCGTGCGATCTTGGCGCGGCTGCCGATGCAGCCGACGTAGCGCGTCCGGCTGCGGAGAGCCTGCTCCAAAACCTGATAATCCGCCTGATGGCCGGGCGTCATGATGACCACATAGTCGTCAGGCGTCAGGGTGATATGGCTGTAAATGTCGGAAAAATCCGCAAAAATCACCTGCTCGGCCGCCGGGAAGGTCTTTTGATTGGCGAACGCCTCGCGGTTATCCAGCACAGTCACGCGGAAGCCGACGTTTGCAAGCACCGGAACCAGCGCCTGCCCGACGTGTCCGCCGCCGAAGAGATAGACGCGGCCCGCGCGCACCAGCGGCTCGGTATAGACCAGCGGCTCACCCTTCTGATAGACGGCGCGATGGGTGAACAGCTCCGGCTCCTTCGCCGCCTCCGGCGCGAGAACCACGCGGAACTCCTCCACAACGCCGTCCCGGATGCGCAGATAGAGCCAGCTGTTCTCCTGTGCAGAAAGCGCCTCGCGCATCTGATAAAGAACCGGCAGATCCTGCTGCGTCAGAAGCTGAAAATACACTGTCACGTCGCCGCCGCAGATCATGCCGATGCTGGCGACCTGATCGGGCGCAAGGCAGAAGGCGTGCAGATGCGTTTTGCCGGTTTTCAGAACTTCCAGCGCTTCCTGCGCCGCAAGCAGCTCCACGCGGCCGCCGCCGATGGTGCCCATGGTGCTGCCGTCGGCAAACACCGCCATACGGGCGCCCGCGCCGCGCGGCGAAGAACCGGAGCTTGCCAGGATCGTGCAGAGGACGACGTTCTGGCCGCCCTCGATGGTTTCGATCATTTTCTTTGTCAGTCGTTTCATGGTATTTCCCCCGGCTTTCTGAATTCTATACCGTCAGTTTACACGAATCCGGCAGAAAATGCAAGCCGGATTTACAATTGCGGAACAATAGAAAAATCGGCAAGCCTCAAGCAAGGCTTGCCGATTTTGGAGCTACTGGCCGGACTCGAACCGGCGACCTGCTGATTACGAATCAGCTGCTCTACCAACTGAGCCACAGTA
>CAKUMR010000229.1 GCA_934667865.1 uncultured Oscillospiraceae bacterium
AGGTGCAGTAAACGATGAAGCAAAAAAGATCCCTCATCCGCAACGACGGCTTCCAGAGCCTGCTGGCCTCGCTGCTGTGTATTCTCGGCGGCCTTCTGATCGGCTACCTTGTCCTGCTCATCATTGAGCCCAAGGGCGCGTTCGAGGCCATCCTCGCCGTGATGAAGAACTTCTTCAAGTACGGCAAGGCTGCCAAGCGGATGCAGTATTTCGGCCAGACCATCGTCAAGACCATGCCGCTTCTGATGTGCGCGCTGTCCGTCCTGTTTGCCTATAAGGTCGGTATGTTCAACATCGGTGCGGCCGGTCAGTACGTCGCAGGTGCCTGCGCCTCGCTGTTCTGTGCGATCTACCTGCACCTGCCGTGGTACCTCTGCCTGCTCGCCGCCATCGCGGCCGGCGCACTGCTCGGCGCGATCTCCGGCACGCTCAAGACGACCTGCAACGTCAACATCGTTATTTCGGGCATCATGCTCAACTGGGTCATGCTGTATATCACGAACATGGTCCTCAGCTCCGAGGCGCTCGGCATCAAGAACCCCTCCAGCCCCTACACCAAGTCGCTGAGCACCGTCAATACCGGCGCGCTTCTGCCGAAGCTCGGCCTTGACAAGCTGTTCAACAATGAAAAGACCGTTACCATCGCAATTCCGCTGGCCATTATCATGGCCGTGCTCATCTGGGTCCTGCTGAGCAAGACCAAGTTCGGCTATGAGCTGAAGGCGACCGGCTACAACCCCAACGCCGCGAAGTACTGCGGCATGAAGGAAAACCGCAACATCATCCTCACGATGGTCATCGCGGGCGGTCTGGCAGGCATGGGCGCGGCTCTGTATTACCTGACCGGCATCGAGGAATGGGAAACCACGATCTCCTCCGTCCCGGACATGGGCTTCAACGGCATCGCGGTCGCCTTCCTCGGCAACCTCAATCCGCTCGGCTGCATCCTGTCGGCTTATTTCATCCAGCATATCACCAGCGGCGGCGGCAACGTCAACCTGCAGGTCTACTGCTCGCAGATCTCCAGCCTGATCTCCGCCCTGATCATCTACCTGTGCGCATTCGCCCCGTATTTCAAGTCCGTGCTCAAGCGCTGGATCCGCAAGAGCGACGAAAAGAAGGCCGTGCGTGCAAAAGCGCTTGAGAACAAGGAAGGAGGCGCTGAATAATGGCATTACTGCTTCAGTACACTCTGATTTTTGCCTCTGTTCTGCTGCTGGTGGCCCTCGGCGGCTGCTTCGCGGAACGCTCCGGCATCGTCAACATCGGTCTGGAAGGCATCATGGTCATCGGCGCCCTCGGCGGCGCTCTGGCGATGAAGTTCATCCCCGTTTCCGTCGGCGGCCCGGTCATGATCCTTGCGACCATCGTGGCAAGCGCCCTGTCGGGCATGATCTACTCTCTGTTTCTGGCGATCCCGGCGATCAACTTCAACGCCGACCAGACGATCACCGGCACGGCCATGAACATTCTGGCCACCGCCGCCGCGACCGTCGCGGTCAAGGCGATGAACACCGCCTCCTCCGGCGGCAGCAACGTTTCCTCCGAGATCTCCTACATTCAGGAAAAGGATTTCTTCATCGTCCGTATGGGTCAGTTTGAATTCAACTGGTTCATGGTGGTTGCGTTGGTCGCGCTGATTGTGGGGTACATTCTGCTTTACAAGACTCGCTTCGGTCTGAGAATGCGCGCCTGCGGCGAGCACCCCCAGGCGGCGGACTCCGTCGGCATCAATGTCTATAAGATGCGCTATGCCGGCACCCTGATCTCCGGTCTGCTCGGCGGCCTCGGCGGCATTGTCTTCATCACCGCCGGCGTCAGCGTCTGGAAATTTGAGTATGGTGTGTCCGGCTTCGGCTTCCTTGCATTGGCTGTTATGATCTTCGGTGCATGGCACCCCGTCAAGATCGCGCTGGCAGCGCTGCTGTTCGGTTTCTTCCGCGCACTGGGCAATGTTTATTCCGGCTTCGACTTCATGAAGGCGCTGAACCTGCCCAGTTATGTCTACAATATGCTGCCGTACATCGTTTCTCTGATCGTTCTGGCGCTGACTTCCAAGAAGTCCAGAGCCCCGAAGGCAGAGGGCATCCCCTACGACAAGGGCCAGCGATAACAAATCCAAAACCTCCTGTCCTACCCCCTTACCGGGGTAGGACAGCGCTGTTTTTTGTGTCCGGACGGTTTACAAAGGAGAAAAAGAAATGTCAAATATTATTGTAATCGGGATCGCCGGTGGAAGCGGCAGCGGAAAGACGACCCTGATGAAGAATCTGATCGCGCGCTTTCAGGACGATGTGACGGTTCTGAGCCACGATAACTACTATCGCCCCTATGACGAGCTGACGATAGAAGAACGCCGCAAGGTCAACTACGACCATCCGGATGCCTTTGACACGGAGATGATGAACGAGCATCTCAAGCAGCTCAAGGCCGGAAAGCCCATTCAATGCCCCATCTACGACTACACGACCTATTCCAGAAGCGAGGAAACGACGCTGGTCGAGCCGCGCAAGGTCATTCTGGTCGAGGGAATCCTGATCTTTGAGAACAAAGCTCTGTGCGAGCAGATGGACATCAAGATCTTTGTGGATACGGACGCGGATGTTCGCCTCATCCGCCGCATTAAGCGTGACGTCGCCAAGCGCGGCAGAAGTCTGGATTCCGTCCTGGCGCAGTATCTCTCCACGGTCAAGCCCATGCACGAGCAGTTCGTCGAGCCCAGCAAGAAGAACGCCGATCTGGTCGTTCTGGAGGGCGGCAAGAACCTCGTCGCGCTGGAGATGATCATTGACCGCATCCAGCGGCATATTGACCACTGCGAGGATCTGTAATTGAAAAAAATGGCGGGCGCTGCTGAAAAGGCTCTCTGTCAATAGTTGGGGTAGAGACAAAACGCAGATAATTAGGTCGTGTCGGGGCGTATCGCACTGGCACGATTTTTATGCATGGCAGAACAAAATCCTTTTTCTGAAATTGGAGAAACTCCGCATACCAAAGCAAACCCGTTTTAAGACCTTCGTTTTGTTGTTGCAGCCTTCAATGAAGCCATTCGACCATGGGACATCCATAGAGTTCAA
>CAKUMR010000230.1 GCA_934667865.1 uncultured Oscillospiraceae bacterium
CCCTCAAGGAGACCGGCACCTTTGCCATGACCCTGATTCAGGACGGCAACCAGATCGAAAGCAAGATGTACCAGACCGGCATCCTCGACACCTTCATCCCGAAGGATTGGGCGGACGCCAACAACACCACCGCAGACGCCTACACCGGCTTCCTGCCGCTGCAGACCCTGAACAAAGTCTTTATGTACAACTCCACCGGCAGCAAGACCTATGACAACTGCTGGGACTACGTCGCCGAAGGCGAGCATGGCCTGTTCATGGACATCG
The DNA here is from genome assembly GCA_934667865.1 of uncultured Oscillospiraceae bacterium. The sequence continues at coordinate 268 of CAKUMR010000230.1, forward strand.
ACTCCGAGATCGTCGGCAAGAACTTCCTGTATATGCTCACCCGTGACGACTATGCCGCATGGCTGAAGGAAGCCTATGAGGCTCTGCCCGCTGACGAGCAGACCTACTTCCAGCCCACCATCAAGGCCATGGAGTCCGAAGCGGAAGACCTCGGCCTCGGCGCTGACGGCGCTTACGCTCTGGCATGGATCAAGCTGTGGGTCGAGAGCTACAACGCTCAGACCGACGACGGCCCGATCTGCAACACCCTCGTCGATGCCTCCGCGACCGATCAGTTCGGCCTGCTGGTTTATTCCAAGCTCCGCTCCGTCGAGGAGTCCAGCTCCGTCTCCGTCAACAACATCAAGGTCGCCGCTTATGAGGACGGCTACAAGGGCATCGGCGGCTACGGCTACTGCCATTACCTGTTCGTCACCGACAACAGCCCGCTGCCCTGGACGGCATGCGCCTTCATCGCTTACATGACCTGCACCGCCGACGGCTTCTCCGCTTGGGGCAAGGACATGGGCGGCTACTCCTCCAACCCGACCGTCGCTGCCGACACCGAGGCGAAGTTCCATCACTCCATCGGCGGCATGGCTGAGGACGGCACCACTGTCGAATTCGCTGCGAAGAACGACCGCGGCTACGACTGGTGGACCACCAACGGCAAGCTGGTTCTGGAAGATCCGGAATACTGCGCATCCGTCGCCTTCACCGTCGGCAGCTGGATCGAGATGCTGACGAAGTACAGCGCAGGCTAAGTTTTTTGACAGGAATCCGCAAATTCTGCGGCCTCCGGAGAAACCAACCGGGCGTTAAGTAAAAAGCCGTGGCGCCCTTGGACTGCAGCACTCCCGCCGCGTCCAAGGGCGCCCTCTTTCCCACTCTTGCCGCGGAAGCCTGCGCAAAGCCCGGCGCGATGATCGATCGGCTCAGAACCTGATCCGGCATTCACCGGCCTGTGCGCAGCTTTCCACGGCGCACCATCCAACCAAAAAAGGAGCGTGCCATGAACCAAACCTCTCCCCTGCGGGCCAGAAGCGGGTCGATCTTTCTGAACAAGATCAAGACCTATTTCTCCAAGCCCTATAACGTCATTCTCCTGCTGCTCGGCATCGTGCTGACCTTTACGACGATCGCGCCCATCGTGGCCATCGTGCAGGACACCTTCAAAATCCATCCCGGCACCATCGACGCCCACCTCACGGGCAAGGCCGAGGGCTATACCCTTGTCAACTACGTCGATCTTTTCACCAGCAAAATGGCGAAGAAAAACCTCTGGACGCCGCTTCTGAACACCGTGCTGCTGGCCATCGGCACCTGCGCGGTGTCCATCCTGTTCGGCGGCATCTTCGCTTTTTTAATCACACGCACAAATCTCGCATGGAGAAAATATTTAAGCTCCATTTTCATCTTCCCCTACATCATGCCGCAGTGGACGCTGGCCGTCGTGTGGCAGAACCTCTTTAACTCCAACGCCGTCACCGGCACGTCCGACGGCCTGATCGCCTCGCTGTTCGGCGTGAACATGCCGAAGTGGTGGTGTCAGGGACTGTTCCCGAGCCTGGTCGTGCTGGGCCTGCACTATGCGCCCTTTGCCTATATCCTCATCGGCGGTATTTTCCGCAACATGGACGCCAATCTGGAGGAGGCTGCGACCATTCTCGACACGCCGCGCAGAAAGACCATGTTCCGCATCACCCTGCCCATGGTCAAGCCCGCGATTCTGTCCACGGTGCTGCTGGTGTTCGGCAGCGCGATGGGCTCCTACCCCGTGCCGCATTACCTGAAGCTCACCACCCTTTCGACCAAGTACGTCTCCATGAACGACAAGTACACCGGCGAAACGGGCATTCTGGCCATCATCATGATGATCTTCGGCGTGGCGATCATGCTGCTCAACCAGCTCTCGCTGCACAGCCGCAAGAACTACACCACCGTCTCCGGCAAGTCCGGTCAGATCTCCAAGATCAACCTCGGCAAGATCGGCAAGTACGTCATTGCGCTCATTCTCGTCGTCGTGACGTTCTTCACGAGTATTTTCCCCATCGTCTCCTTTGCCTTTGAGACCTTCCTTCCGAACCCCGGCGACTATTCCTTCCTGTACACGGGCGACGCCTCGAACCTGACCACCAAGTGGTGGATCACCGCCGAGAACGTCTCCGAAAACGGCATGTACGGCCAGAAGGGTATCCTCTACAACGAGACGATCTGGAAGGCCTTCGGCGGCACGATGCTCGTGAGCGTCTGCTGCGCCCTCATCGCCGGTACCATCGGCACGATGATCGGCTACGCCGTGTCGAAAAACCGCCGGAGCAAATGGGCAAACTACGTCAACTCCATGGCCTTTTTGCCCTACCTGATGCCGTCCATCGCGGTCGGCGCAGCCTTCTTCGTCCTGTTCTCCACGGAGAAATTCAATCTCTTTAACACCTACACGCTCCTGATTATCGCAGGCACGATCAAATATATCCCCTTCGCCAGCCGCAGCTCGCTGAACTCCATGCTTCAGCTCTCCGGCGAGATCGAGGAGGCCGCGATCATTCAGGACATCCCGTGGTACAAGCGGATGCTGCGCATCATCATCCCGATCCAGAAGTCGTCCATCATCAGCGGCTACCTGCTGCCCTTCATGACCTGCCTGCGCGAGCTGTCGCTGTTCATGCTGCTGTGTACGCAGGGCTTCATCCTCTCGACCACGCTGGACTACTTCGACGAAATGGGTCTGGCCGCGTTCTCCAGCGGCATCAACCTGATCCTGATCGTCACCATTCTTGTCTGCAATACCATCGTCAACAAAGTCACGGGCGC
>CAKUMR010000231.1 GCA_934667865.1 uncultured Oscillospiraceae bacterium
GGCTGCACTGTGTGTATGAAGCGCAGATTGACGGCGATTTTTCACAGGATTATGCGCTGCGCCTGACCGGAACGTGCGGCGGCAGCAGATTTGAGTATTTCCTGAACAAGCTCTGGCACAACCGCGGATGCTTCCACTTTACAATAAAAGAGCCGAAGCTCTGGTGGCCGCGCGATCTGGGCGAGCCCGAACTCTATGATGTGTGCGCCGAGCTGTATTATCGCGGAGAGGCCGTGGACGAGCTGCGGTTTTCCTTCGGCGTGCGCACGGTGCGTCTGCTCCGCACAGACGCGACCGACGAGCAGGGAAGCGGCGAATTCTGCTTTCTTGTCAATGGCGAAAAGACCTATATCCGCGGCACGAACTGGGTGCCGCTGGATGCTTTTCATTCCCGCGACGCTGCGCGGCTGGACAGGGCGCTTGCGCTGCTGTGGGAGTCCAATTGCAACATGGTCCGCTGCTGGGGCGGCAGCGTGTACGAGGATCATGCGTTTTTTGATTTCTGCGACCGGCACGGGATTCTCGTCTGGCAGGATTTTGCCATGGGCTGTGCGACCTATCCGCAAAACGAGCTTTTCCAGAGAAAAATCGCGCAGGAGGTCGAAACGGTCGTCCGGAAGCTGCGCAGGCATCCGAGCATTGCGCTCTGGGCGGGAGACAACGAATGTGACGTCGCGGCGGCGTACTGGGAGATCATTTCCGGTGATCCGAACGAAAACCGGATCACGCGCGTGACTATCCCGCAGGTGCTGCGGCGCGTCGACCCGTGGCGCGATTTTCTGCCGAGTTCGCCCTATGTCAGCCGCGCAGTCTATGCCTCCGGTGATCCGAACCGGATGCCGGAGGACCACCTCTGGGGGCCGCGCGGGTACTACAAGGGAAAGTATTACATAAGCTCGAACGCACATTTTGTCAGCGAGATGGGCGTCTTCGGCTGCCCGTCCCTGCAGTCGCTCCGGCAGTTTATTTCCCCGGAAAATCTGAAAAACCGCCGGCATGACGAATGGAAGCTCCACACCGGCATGATGGAGCCGGGCGAAAATCAGCCCTACGCCTTCCGCGCCCGACTCAATGAGGAACAGGTCGCACAGCTTTTTGGCGCGGTGCCGGATGACCTAGAGGAGTTTTCCAAGGCAAGCCAGTATTTTCAGGCAGAGGGCTTCAAGTTTTTCATTGAACACTTCCGCACGGAAAAATGGCGCAGAACCGGCCTGATCTGGTGGAACCTGCTCGATGGTTGGCCGGAGATCAGCGAGGCGAGTGTGGATTATTATTTTAATAAAAAGCTCAGCTTCGACTATATCCGCCGTTCGCAGGAGCCTCTGTGCCTTATGCTGCGTGAGCCGAAAAACGGTGCGCTGCAAATTGTCGCGGCAAATGAATACCGCGAGGAAAAGCGTGTGGCCTACACCGTCACAGACATTGAAACGGGCAAGTGCCTTGTCTCCGGAGAGGCATCGCTGTACCCCAACGCCCTGACGGAGCTGGGTGCGATCGGTTTTGATCCACACGGCAACCACTATTATGCGCTTTCGCTGGTCTGTGAGGGAAAAAACTATTACAATCACTATGTCAGCGGAGAAATTCCGTTCTCGCTGACGCAATATGAAACCCTTTTGAAAAAAGCGAACATCTTGTGAGGAGATTTTTATGAAGCTGCTCGGATTGGACATCGGCGGAACGAAATGTGCTGTGGTCACGGCAAATTGGAACGGAGAACGGCTGCAAATCCTGAAAAAAGAGAAGTGTCCGACCGATCATTCCCTTTCGCCGGAAGCGATGCTTGAGCGCCTGTTCGCACTGGCGGACGGAATTCTGGACGGCAAGCCGGATTATGTGGGAATCTCCTGCGGCGGGCCGCTGGATTCGGCGCGCGGGGTGATCCTCGGCCCGCCAAACCTTCCCGGCTGGGACAAGGTGCCGGCCGCAACGCTTGCTGCGCAGCACTTTGCTGCGCCTGCACATCTGCAAAATGACGCCAACGCCTGCGCCGTGGCCGAATGGAAGTACGGCGCGGGGCGCGGCACGCGCAACATGATCTTTCTGACCTTTGGAACCGGCCTCGGCGCGGGACTGATTCTGGACGGCCGGCTTTACACCGGCACGAACGACAACGCCGGGGAATGCGGACACCTTCGCCTTGAACGCTTCGGTCCGGTCGGCTACGGCAAGCAGGGCTCTTTTGAGGGCTTTTGCAGCGGCGGAGGACTGGCACAGCTCGGCTGTGTCATGGCGAGGGAACGCATTCAGCGCGGCATCTGTCCGGCGTATTACCAAAGCGGAGAGAGCGGTGTGACGGCAAAGTCCATCGCGGACGCTGCGCACGCTGGGGATAAAACCGCGCAGGAGGTTTACCGTGTCTGCGGTGAATATCTGGGCAGAGGACTGGCGATACTCGTCGATCTGCTAAATCCGGAGCGCATCGTCCTTGGAAGTATTTTTGCCAGAAGCTGCGATTTGCTGCGTGAGAGCATGGAAAAGGCTCTGGAAGCCGAAGCTCTTGCGGCATCCAGAGCCTGCTGCAAAATTGTCCCGGCAGAGCTGGGGGAGAGCATCGGCGATTATGCCGCGCTGGCAACCGCGCTTTTATAAACGGAGAAAACAATGCTGGTAGAACTGTTATCACGTTATCCGTCCCTGACCGCCTGCCGCGAGGATATCGCGCAGGCGTCGCAAATGCTCATTGACTGCTATCGCCGCGGCGGCAAGCTCCTGCTCTGTGGCAACGGCGGGAGCTGCGCCGACTGCGAGCATATTGTGGGTGAGCTGATGAAGGGCTTTTTGAAAAAACGACCGCTCAGCGCGCGTAAAAGAGAAAAAATGCGTGAAAACTGGGAACCGCTCAACGAGGAACTGCTGAACAAGCTGCAATGCGGGCTGCCCGCTATTGCCCTGCCGTCCATGACGGCGCTGAACACGGCCTTCTGTAATGATGTCGACCCGGAGCTTTTCTACGCGCAGGGCGTACTGGCGCTGGCGAAGCCGGGCGATGTGCTGCTTTGCATCAGCACCTCCGGCAATGCGAAAAACGTCTGCGCGGCGGCGG
>CAKUMR010000232.1 GCA_934667865.1 uncultured Oscillospiraceae bacterium
CTCCTGAACAGCCTGCTTATGAATGTGGGCATCTTGTCCAAGCCCGTGCAGTGGCTCACGGACCCGCAGTATAACTCCGTTGTCGTCGTTGTCGTCACGCTCTGGATGAGTATGGGCGTCGGGTTCCTGTCCTTTGTTGCGGGCTTCAAGCAGCTCAACTACGAGCTCTTTGAAGCCGGGGCAATCGACGGCGTGACCAACCGCTGGCAGGAGCTCTGGTACATCACGCTGCCGCAGATGGTGCCGCAGCTCAAGATCGGCGCGGTGCTGGCTATCTCCGGCGCCTTCGCCGTCGGCGGCGTGAATGCCGCCTTGACCGGCAATCCCAGTACCGACTATTCCACGCACACCATTCTGCTGCATCTGCTCGACTACGGCTATGGTAAATACGAAATGGGCTATGCGTCCGCCATCGCCGTGATCCTGTTTGTGATGATGGTCGGCTCGTGGCTGCTGATCCACGCTGTGCTCAACCGTTTTTCCTCAGACTAAGGAGGACCCAAAATGAGAAGACCTACCAAGCGCGTTTCCCGTTCGGCGGCCGGAAACGCGACCGTGATCATTTTCCTGCTGATTTTCGGTATGTTTATGATCCTGCCGCTTTACTACATGGTCGTCAGCGCCCTGAAGCCGACGAGCGAGCTGTTCTACTTCCCGCCGAAGTTCTACGTCATCAAGCCGACGCTGCGCAATTTCCTGAGCCTTATCAAATTGCAGGCGCAGTCGGATGTGCCCTTTGAGCGATATCTGTTCAACAGCGTGTTTGTCACGGTGGTGTCCACGGTGGGCTACGTGCTGCTTGCCTCCATGGCGGCCTACGCTCTGTCGAAGCACAAATTCCCGCTGAAGAATACGATCACCAAAAGTGTTGTCTTTGCCATTCTCTTCCGGCCGGAGGTCACGTCGGTGCCGCTGTATATCCTGATGGTCAAGGCGCATATCATCGACAATTATTGGGCACTGATTCTGCCGGCCATGTCCGGCTCCTTCGGCGTGTTCCTTTTGCAGCAATTTCTGGATAATGTGCCCAACGAGATGATCGAGGCGGCGCGCATTGACGGGGCAAGCGAGTTCGTGATCTACCGGAAGCTCATCATGCCTATGCTCAAGCCCGCGTGGATGACCGTCGTGATCTTCACGTTTATCTCCATCTGGAATACCACTGCCGCGCAGTTTATCTACAGTGAGGACATGAAAATGCTGCCGGCGATGCTGTCCTCTCTGAGCACGGCAGGTGTGACCAGAACCGGCGTGGCCGCTGCGGTGGGCGTCCTGATGATGTTCCCGTCCGTCGTGATCTTCCTGCTGAGCCAGAACTCCATCGTTGAAACCATGGCACACTCGGGCCTGAAGGGGTAATGAATGTGAAAAAGAGAACGATTTCTGCCTTGTTTCTGAGCCTGTTCCTGCTCCTTGCCCTTCTCACACCGGCGCTTGCCGCAGACGGGAGCACGAAGACCTATGTTTACAACGAATACGGCGAGGACGTAAACGCGCCCAGCGCGTACCTCTGCACGCGCGTGCTGCGCGGCCGTGACCTCGGCTTGGGGGATTTTTCCAAGATCGCAGATCTGTATGTCAACGGCAATGTCTACATTTCCGATACCGGCAACAACCGCATCGTCGTGCTTGACCCGCAGTACGAGCTTGTGCGTGTGATCAGTGAAGTGAAGGAAAATGGCACCGCAACGGCGCTGAGCAGCCCTTCCTCCGTGTTTCTGGCGGACAGCCTGCTGTATATCTGCGATACCGGCAACAGCCGCGTGATCGCGATCGACAGTGACGACCGCGTGGTCAAGACCTTTTATAAGCCGGATTCCGACCTTTTAACGGAGGATTTTGCCTTCAAGCCCTCCAAGGTGGTCGTCAACAGCGCAGGGTCTGTGTATATCGCGGCCAGCGGCGTATATCAGGGCCTTCTGCATTACGAAGGAGACGGCGGCTTCATTGAATTCTTCGGCGCGAATAAGGTCGAGGTCACGGCGGCGGTTTTACTCAAAAGTATGTGGATGAACATCTTTTCCGACGAGCAGCGCGAGTCGCTGATCCGGACTGTGCCGACGGAGTACGCCGGGATCTTTATTGATTCAGAGGACATGATCTACACCACGACCATCACCGCATCGACCTCGCAGGTTAAACGCCTGAACGCCTCCGGCGAGAATATTCTCATGTATCCCGGCTCCTCCACGAGCTTTTTGCAGAGAGGCTATGACCGCAACAACTTCGGCGATCAGGAAACGGAGTCCGTCAAGGGCGGCCTGCGCCGCAGCCAGATCATGGACGTGGTCGTGGATGAGGACAATGTGATCGCCGTGCTGGATTCCCAGCGTGGACGCGTGCTGCTTTTTGACAGCGAGCAGAATATGCTCGGCATTTTCGGCGGCAGCGGTACGCAGGACGGCCTCTTTACCGCCGTTTCCGCGCTGAGCAAAAACGGCGAGGAATACCTTGTGGCAGACGGTACGCGCAACTCCGTCACGGTCTTTGCGCCGACGGATTATATGCAGGACATCCGCTGCGCGCTGCGCGCCTATGAACAGGGAGCGTACTCCGAAAGCCGCACCTATTGGGAAAGCGTCCTGGAAAGCAACGCCGGCCTCTCGGTCGCGGCCAAGGGGATCGGGCGGTCGCTGCTGCTGGAGGGAAACTTCCGTGATGCAATGCGCTATCTGAAAATGGGCGACGACCGCTATTATTATTCTATGGCACTGACGCGCTATCGCCGGCAGTTCCTGCGCGAGAACAGCCTGTGGCTGGTTCCGTGTGTGATTCTGGCGGTGGCTGCGGTGTGCATCGGGCTGCGCAAGCTGTATTTCGCGATTCTGAGATCTGGAAAGGGGAGAGAGAAATGACCAATTTCAGCCGGTTTTTCCGCGGCGTTTACATCCGCTTCTGCCAGATCGACTGGGAGAACTATCGCTGGCGCAATCTGGACAAGACGAAGTTGCTGGTGCCTCTCCGCTTCTTCGCGCATCCCATTGATCTTTTTAATGACATCAAGTATGAAAAGCGCGGCTCCCTCGG
>CAKUMR010000233.1 GCA_934667865.1 uncultured Oscillospiraceae bacterium
CTATTGGAGAAAGGAAGCAGCCAAACGGAGCAGCCATTACACGATTGCTTTGGAAGAAATTGAAGCCTGTATAGCATAGGCTTTAATTTCACTTTTGCTCGGAATACTCGCGTATAACCCACCGAGGCCTTCCTCTAAACATTTAAGTTCCTCTTGAGTAAGATTCTTGACAAGAAGGTTATTGATTTCTTGTGCTAAATCTGTATCGTACCATCTTTCGTTGTCCATAACGTTGTACTGTGAAGCTGTTACACAATCAAGCACATATAGACTTACTAGGCTTGCGGAGCGGTCATCATTAGATTTACGATAGACAGCCCAGCGTATGGGTTCTTTCCCATTGCCGTCATTGCCGTCTTGTTCATAGGAGCCGAAAGTTATGGTGCTTCCTACCTTCGCATTTTTAACAGTTGTGTAAAAATCTCCGTACCGTGCAACATAGCAGTTCTCAATAGCTTCTTCGGCATCTTTATAGTCTCTCATGTCCTCCAGAATTTTCAGGGCTTCCTTTCGCTCCCCATTTTCCAGCAGATGGAGCCCCTTCTGGTAGGTTGCCTCTGTAATCATTTCGATGGAATCCTTGTAATTATAGATAGATGCGATAGGTGCGAAGACGGTTATTGCTTCGTCGTAATTCCCGTTTTCTAATAACCAGATTCCCTTTTGGTAAGAAGCCTCCGTGACCATTTCGGCAGAATCCTTGTAGTCCCTCAGAGTTTCAAACGCTTCGATAGCTTTGTCAAATTCTTCCTGATGCAACAAATTGACGGCGGCATGATATCTGCTGTTCGGGATGACGACCTTTGTCAATATGATGAGCGCGATAATGAGCGCTGCAATGGTTAAGCCGGAGATCAAAAGCGTCTTTTTCCTTTTTGCGCGGCGCACCCGCTGCTCGGCCGCCTCTTTTTCCTCGCGCGCCTTTTCCTCGGCAGCTTTCTGCGCCTTCCGCTCTGCATATTCCTTTGCATGTTCGCGCAGCTTGTCCACATCCATTGCAGAAAGCAGTCCGCCTCGGTAGGTACGGCATTTGTAGCAGTAGGATTCCGAGCAGCGGTTGACGGCACCGCAAGTACACATCCAAAGGTCGCGGTCCTCTGTGACGGCATACGCAGCACCTGAAAAGGTTTCGCGTCTGTACTGCGCGGCAAGTTCTGAGCCTAAGCACCCGTCAAGCGTCGGCTGCTGCTTCAGCGGCTCCCAGACCGCGTCCGCCGGTGCTGTCCAGATGCTTCCGTCGGAAAACACAACGCTGCTGCACACGCAGGAGAAGGAGCGTGTTACATCATCAGGAAGCGGCACTGCGACCTTTTGGCCGAATTCACTGCCGCGCTGCACATTCAGGTCGAGGTATTGATGTTCGGGCAGACCAGTCAGCTCTGTACCGGTCACATCAAAGGCGCGCAGTGCAACCTTCAGCGCGTGAATCGGCTTGACAGAGAGACTTTCAAATTTGAGCTGTGCCAGCATATGGCCGGTCTGATGATCCCTGAGCAGCGCACCGGCCGCAATCAGTACAGGCGCGCCCTCGAAATAAAGCCGCTCGGGCAGAGAATAAAGGCGCGAGTAACGTTCGTTCATGAAATGCCCTCCTTACAACTCCGGAAGATCATCCGGAACGTCAGCCGCGTTGGCGCCCGACTGCGTATGAGGAAGGGTATTTGCCAGCTTTTGAACGTTCTCGACAAGTTGACCGAAGCCGTAAAGAATCCACGAGCCGCACAGACTCAGTGCGCCGCCGATCAGGCAGCCCCACGCAAGACCGGCAGACTCTCCAAGCAGCACCAGCCATGCAATCACGCCCGCAATGCACAGCAGCCATCCCTGAATGCAGGCAAGCACCTTGATTTTTCCGCCAATATTCTGATACATAATGGTATTCCTCCATACGTTTGAAGTATAATCCAATTATATATATATATTCTGTCAACTCTTTCTGTTGAATTTCGACAGATTTTCCCCCTGCACACTTTCCCTTCCGGCGGCATACACTATCGGCAGAACTGTTTTGGAGGTGCAGCAAGCAATGAACGGTTTTCTCAGCGTACATAGTTTTACCTCCGCGGCGCGGCTGCCGGTCGGCGATGTGACCTTCACCGTGACGCAGCGGCGGCCGGAGGGCGTGGAGCTGCTTGCCGTGCGCATCGCGGACGAAAGCGGCCGCATCGAGCCGCTTTCCATCGCCGCGCCCGACGAGGCCGAAAGCCAGAGTCCCGGCACGGCGGCTCCCTTCGCAGTCGTGGACATCACCGCAGAGCATCCGGAGTTTGAGCGCATTATCGTCGAGGACGTGCAGATCTTTGCCAATATCACGACCAATCAGGATTTCGCCCTGATTCCGCTTGCGGAGCAGCCGGAGGTCTTCAACATGACGGAGATCTTCCGCGTCACGCCGCAGAATCTGTAGGTGGCGCCATGGTGACCGTCCTTCCCTACGTTCCGGATACCATCACGGTGCATCTCGGTGCGCCGGATGCCTACGCCGCAAATGTCACAGTGTCCTTTCCTGATTATATCAAAAACGTCGCCTCCAGCGAAATTTACCCCACCTGGGAGGAAAGCGCTCTCATCGCAAACATTCTGGCGATCATCTCCTTCGCGCTCAACCGCGTGTACACGGAATTCTACCGCAGCCGGGGCTACGACTTTGACATCACGTCCTCCACGGCGATCGACCAGAAATTCATCAACGGCCGGAACTACTTCACCTCCGTGGAGCGCATCGTCGACGAAATCTTCAACGACTACCTGCGGCAGCAGGGCTTTGTCGAGCCGCTTGCGGCAAAGTTCTGCAACGGCACGACCGTCACCTGCGCAGGGCTGAGCCAATGGGGCTCGCAGGCGCTGGCGAAACAGGGCGCAAGCTCCGTGCAGATCCTGCGCAATTACTACGGCGACACCGTCGAGATCGTTCGCGACGCGCCCATCCGCGGCTACGTCCCCTCCTATCCGGGCGAGGCGCTGCGCGAGGGCAGCCGCGGGCCGTATGTCGTGCAGGCGCAGG
>CAKUMR010000234.1 GCA_934667865.1 uncultured Oscillospiraceae bacterium
GGCCGTCATTGCCGAGCAGATCCTGAAAGAGATCCGCGCGCGGCTGGGCTTTTTGCAGAGTGTCGGCCATGACGGCCTGCGAGCCCTCCAGCACCAGCTTGTCGAGGAATTCCAGCTCGTGCGTGACCGACATATCGCAGAACTGTGTGATGGAAAGGCCGCCGACCGTGACCGCGCGGGAGATATCCGACAGACGGTCGCCGTGGCAGTGCGGGCAGGGAGAGGTGGTCATGTATTCCTCCAGCTCCTTGCGCATCGCGTCCGACTGCGTTTCGCGCACGCGGCGCTCGATATTCGGTAAGATGCCCTCAAAGGCCTGCTCCAACGTGCCGCGGCCGTTGCCGCGCTCGTAGTGCAGCTGGAGCTTTTCGCCTCTCGTGCCGTTGAGGATGACATCCATCACCTCAGGAGGCAGCGTTTTGATCGGCGCGTGCAGGTCAAAGTGATATTTCTGCGCCAGCGCTTCAAAGTACATCCGGGAGATGGAGTCGCTTTTGATATTGCCCCAGCCGCTGGCCTGAATGCCGCCGTCAAAGATGGACAACTCGGGGTCGGGAATGACGAGCGCCGGGTCGACCTTCAGCCGGTAGCCGAGACCGGTGCACTCCGGGCAGGCGCCCATGGGGTTGTTGAAGGAGAACATCCGCGGCGACAGCTCCGGCATGGAGATGCCGCAGTCCTCGCAGGCGTAGTTGCGGGAGAAGAGCGTTTCCGCGCCCGTGTCCGGGCACTGGATGACGACCAGCCCGCCGGCATGGGCGAGCGCCGTTTCGACGGAATCCGTCAGGCGGCGGGTGATGTCCCCGCGCAGCACGAGGCGGTCCACGACGATCTCTATCGTGTGCTTTTTGTTCTTTTCCAGTGTGATCTCTTCGCTCAGATCATAGAGGATCCCGTCCACGCGCACGCGGGCAAAGCCGCTGCGGCGGGCGTCCTCCAGCAGCTTGACGTGCTCGCCCTTCTTGCCGCGGACGATGGGCGCAAGCACCTGAAAGCGCGTGCCATCCGGCATGGCCAGCACCTTGTCGACGATCTGGTCTATGGTCTGGCGGCGGATCTCGCGGCCGCATTTCGGGCAGTGCGGTGTGCCGACGCGTGCCCAGAGCAGACGCAGGTAGTCATAGATCTCCGTAACGGTGCCGACGGTGGAACGCGGGTTCTTGGAGGTCGTTTTCTGGTCGATGGAGATGGCGGGGGAAAGTCCCTCGATCAAATCCACATCCGGCTTGTCCATCTGGCCGAGAAACTGGCGGACATAGGCGGAAAGCGACTCGACGTAGCGGCGGCGGCCCTCGGCATAGATCGTGTCGAAGGCCAGCGAGGACTTGCCGGAGCCGGACAGTCCCGTAAAGACGCACAGCGCGTCGCGCGGGATCTCAATATCAACATTTTTCAGATTATTTTCTCGTGCGCCCTTCACGAGGATGGTATCACGCATAGCTTGCCTCCAGCGGTAAATTCGTTCCTGTTATTATAGCACAAATGTTTGTCTTTATCAACAGCAATTTCGAAAAACAATTTCCCTTGGGGCGGTTTTGCTTGCCTTTTTTCAAAAAATCAAGTATGATTGTAAAAAAGACGAAATTCGACAGGTGAAGTGAAATCTTTCCATGGAAGAAACACCTGCCGGCCGAAGATACTATCGCTGGAGGTATGCCGATGGACGAACAGACGAAGCAGGCGCTTGCGCTGGTTGGACAACCGGTTTTTTTTGCAGAGGACGGGAAGATTGTGTGGCGCAACGCGGCGGCTGCCGCACTGATAGCAGAAGGAACCGCAGTGACGGCTCTGCTGGACAGACAACTGCTTTCCATGTGGAAGCGGGAGGATGTGCTGCGGTTTTCGGTGACACTGGCAGGAGAGGACTATCTCGTTTCCGTGCGCGCTTTGCAGGACGGACTGCTGTTTGTCGCAGAGCGCAGACGGACGCAGCGCGATTCTGCCAATCTTCTGGAGGCGGCTGCCGCGCATCTGCGCCAGCCGGTGCATGGCCTGTTTTCTGCCGCGCAGACCGCGCTGGAGCTGCTGCCGGAATCCGAAGCGTCGGAGGCGGCCGCGGCAGAGCTGAACCGCTCGGCCTATCGCCTTTTGCGCTACTGCGGACAGCTCTCCGACGGTGGCCGCGCTCTGCGCCGGGAGCTGCTGCCGCATCGGGTGCCGGTCGATGCGGCGCACTATTTTGATGCGCTGTCGCAGACACTTGCGCCACTGCTGGCGGCGGCGGGGCTGCGGCTGGATTACCGCGGCCTGAATTCGCCCTGCCGGGTGTGGATGGACGAGGCGCTCATAGAGCGGGCGGTGTATAATCTGATCGCCAACGCGGCGCGCTACACGCCGCCGGAGGGGACGATCAGCCTGACGCTGGAGCGGACGCAGAGCATCGTGGCGGTAAAGATAAGCGACAACGGAGAGGGCATTTCTCCGCAGGTGCTTGCCCGGCTGTTTGCGCCGGAGGAGGAGCCGGAGGCGGGCGACCCGCGCCGGGGGCTTGGGCTGGGTCTGTCGCTGGTGCGCGAGGCCGCGCGGCTGCACGGCGGAGCACTGATGCTCGCCGGAAACGGCGCGGAGCCGGGGACGACGGCGGTGTTTTCCCTGTCGCTGGCGCCCGCGAAGCAGGAGCTCCGCAGCCCGGAGCTGCAATATGACTACACAAGCGGCTGCAATCACGGTCTCGTGGAGCTGTCGGAGCTGCTCCCGGCGGAGCTGTATGCGCCGAAGAGTATTTCCTGAATCCGGAATAAAATCCCTCCCGCCGCGTATATATAATAGCGACGAGAAGCGGGGGGCCTTGCCTCCCGGATGGGAGGAATCAGAATGGCCAACGAGTCGCTCCGCGGCGATGCGCCGCACGATCTCCGGCTGGAAAACCGCGCCCGGCTGAGCGTGACCGGCGTGCGGGAGGTGGAGAGCTTTGACGAGGAATCCGTCGTGCTGCACACTGCAAAGGGTGTGCTGGTGATCCGCGGGCAGTCGCTGCACTTGCAGACGCTTTCCATCG
>CAKUMR010000235.1 GCA_934667865.1 uncultured Oscillospiraceae bacterium
AAGAAGTCGTTGAGCGTACCCATCCAGCCGGACTGCTCGCCGCCGTCAAAGGCCTTCAGGCCGTTGATCTCGGTGATGTAGCCCGCCTCCGCGCCGGTCTGGGAATAGTTCCCCAGCGCATCGACGACACAGGTAAGTACCGTGGACGTCGAGGTCAGATCGACCCATTTGTCCACCAGAACGCCGTCCCATGCCGCGCCGTTCGCTTTGGCATAAGTCGCGTTCTCCACGATCACGTGGGCCTGGCCCGCGTGATCTTCCGCGATGGCCGTCATCGGGAGCATACCGAGAAGCATGACAACGACGAGCAGCCAGCTCAGGATCCGTTTTTTCATTGTTTCCTTCCTTTCCTCGCCGCATCCGTCCGGGGCATGAAAAAAGCCATGGCAGAGGGCATACCTCTGCCATGGCCGG
This sequence comes from uncultured Oscillospiraceae bacterium, assembly GCA_934667865.1. The sequence continues at coordinate 415 of CAKUMR010000235.1, forward strand.
ATTTTTCCATGTTCCCCTGCTGTCCGCGCAAACCGCGCCTTCAGTCTCGAGCATCGTTGACCTTCTGGCTCGTGCATTGGGGAAAGCTCCTGCGTTTTTTGTCCTACCTTCTCAGTTTCCCAATGGCCGGCTCACGCCGCGGGCAAAAAACTCCTGCACTTACAGCACCGGGATGTGCTCCGGACTCCAACCGGATTTCCTGATTCCAACGCCTGCCCCGGAAAAAGGCAGTCTTCGCGCGGAACGCGATGCAGCTTATTCCATTTTTTGGTTTTCCACCCACAAGGATAGCATTTTTTTCCGGCTGTGTCAACGCTTTTTTCTCGACTACAAATCTTTTTATGTGACTTTATCGCAAACAATCGTTCCGGGCACGGCATGAAAGGCCGAACAGACCTCTATCGTCACGCGGAAACGCCGCGCAAGCTCCACGCAGCGGTCGTGCAGCACCTGTGCGCCGCCGCGCGCAAGCGTCAGCATTTCGCTGTAGCTTATGGTATCATATTTTACTGCGTCGGGAAACTTTCGCGGATCTTTGCTATAGACGCCGTCCACGTCGGTGTAGATGCGGCAGCGGTCGGCGTGCAGAAAGGCCGCCAGCGCAACAGCCGTGGTGTCCGACCCGCCGCGTCCCAGCGTCGTGACGTCTCCCGCGGCGTTGATGCCCTGAAAACCTGCAACAAGGACGATATTTCCCTTTTCCAGCTCCTGCTCGATGCGTCCGCTCTCCAGCCGCAGAACGCGCGCGCTGCCGTGCGTTTCCTCCGTTCGCAGACCCGCCTGCCAACCGCACAGGCTCACCGCCGGCATTCCAAGGCGCTTCAGCGCCATAGCGCACAGGCTCACCGAGCAGATCTCCCCCGTGGACAGCAGCTGATCCAGCTCCCGCCCGGCGCAGTCCGGGTCGATCTCCCGCGCTCTGGCGATCAGCGCATCCGTGGACGTCCCCTGCGCCGACAGCACCGCCACGACCTCGTGTCCCTCGCGCCGCAGCGCGGCCATGGTGCGGGCGGCGGCATAGAGCCGCTTCGCATTTGCGACGGAGGTCCCGCCGTATTTCAGCACATAGCGTGCCAAGGCTTCTCCCTCCTTTCCGGCAGGAAGTCCCCTGCCCTGCTCCATGGTATGCCGTTTCCCGCTTTTCCGACACAGATTTTTTCAATTTACTTTTTTCCGACTTCGTGGTACACTAAGCACAGCGTTTTTTGAAAAAGGAAGGTTCTCATGTTCACAGGATTTACACCCGAAGCGATCGATTTTCTCTGGGGTCTGCGCCTGAACAACAACCGCGAATGGTTTCAGGAGCACAAGCAGCAGTATCAGACCGCGCTTTATGCGCCGATGAAGGCGCTTTCCGAGGAGCTGACGGAGGCGTTTGCCCAGACCGAGGGACTCAAAATGCATCTTTCCAGAATTTACCGGGATATGCGGATGCATCCGCCGGTACCCTATAAGGAAAGCCTGTGGATGTGCCTGCGGCGCGACGGCGGAAGCTGGCTGGAGCATCCCTGTCTGTTTTTTGAACTGACCTCCGAGGGCTACAGCTACGGCTTTCTGCTCTGGGGGCCGAAGGCCGAGGCCATGAACCGCTACCGCGAGCAGCTCTGCGACCGCAAGGAGGAATTCCTGAAGCTCGCGAAGGCCGTCGAGCGGCAGACCGGCCTGACCATCTCCGGCAAGCGCTACGCCCGTCCCAAGGCCTGCCCCGATCCCCGGCTGGAGCCTTATTACAGCCTGAAAAACCTCTTTGCGATCTCCGAGCACCCCGTGGACGACGCGCTCTTCTCGCCCAATCTCGGCAGGCAGGTGCGCGACACGCTGCTGGCGCTGCTGCCGCTGAACGAATTTTGTCAGAATTTCGCATTTTAATTTCTGCAAAAACTTGAAAAAATAAACCCATGAAACGCGGAAAGCTCCGCCGTTTCAATGGGTTTCATTATTTGTCAAGGGAATCCGGCATAGATTTGCTAATCCGCCGCGGCCGCATTTCAGCCATATTAGTAAGGCGAGAACGCGGTGGGAGGAAGCAAACATGAAGTATTTTTTCAGAACGACGGCGACGGCGCTGCTATTGGCGCTGCTGCTGTCGGGCGGGGCGGGCGCGGCGCGGACGGAATTTCTGATCCCGGGCGGCGAAACGATCGGCCTGCAATTGCAGTTCGACGGCATCAGCGTGGTGGAATTTGCCGAGAGCAACCCCTGTGCAAAGGAAGCGGGGTTGAAAAAGGGAGACGTGATCTGCAAGATCGACGGCGCGCCGGTCACGACGACGCAGGAGCTGGCCGAGGCCGTCAGCCGCTCGGAGGGTCGGATGCTGCGCGTGACCGTCCGGCGCGGAACGGAGGAGAAAACCTTCCGTTTTGCGCCGCAGCGCACGGGCGACGGCTGGCGGCTGGGGCTGTACGTCCGCGACGGCATCAACGGCATCGGCACCGTCACCTATTATGAACCCGCGACCGGCGCCTTCGGCGCGCTGGGGCACGGCGTGGGCGAGGGCGGCCTGCCGCAGCTGCGCGGCGGCAGCGTCTTTGACGCGCAGATCGTGTCCGTCGCCCGCGGCAAGGCGGGAGAGCCAGGTGCC
>CAKUMR010000236.1 GCA_934667865.1 uncultured Oscillospiraceae bacterium
CCATGATCATTGAGGAGACCCTGCGCCAGCGCTACGAGGGCGTGAAGAACGAAAAGGGCGTGTGGATCACCCCGGCCTTCCCGAAGCTCATCTACGTGCTCGAGGAGGACAACATCCACGAGGATTCCGAGTATTATTACCTGACGCGCCTTGCTGCGGAATGCACCGCACGCCGCATGGTGCCGGATTATATCTCCGAGAAGAAAATGCTTGAGCTGAAGGTGGACAAGAACGGCGAGGGTCACTGCTACACCTGCATGGGATGCCGCAGCTTCCTGACGCCTTATGTGGATGAAAACGGCAAGCCGAAGTATTACGGCCGCTTCAATCAGGGCGTTGTGACCATCAATCTGGTGGACGTCGCGCTGTCCTCCCACCGCGATATGGACAAATTCTGGAAGATCTTCGACGAGCGCCTCGACCTGTGCTACCGCGCGCTGATGTGCCGCCACAACCGCCTGAAGGGAACCCTCTCAGACGCCGCGCCCATTCTGTGGCAGTACGGTGCGCTGGCACGCTTACCCAAGGGAGAGCCCATCGACAAGCTGCTTTACGGCGGCTATTCCACCATTTCTCTTGGCTATGCAGGTCTGTACGAGTGCGTCAAGTATATGACCGGTAAGTCCCATACCGACCCGGAGGCCAAGCCCTTCGCACTTCAGGTCATGCAGTACATGAACGACGCCTGCAAGAAGTGGAAGGCCGAAAACAACATGGATTTCAGCCTCTACGGCACGCCGCTCGAATCCACGACCTACAAATTTGCCAAGTGCCTGCAAAAGCGCTTCGGCATCATCCCCGGCGTGACGGACAAGAGTTATATCACCAATTCCTACCATATCCACGTGACCGAGCACATCAACGCCTTTGACAAGCTGGCCTTTGAGGCGCAGTTTCAGGCGCTCTCTCCTGGCGGCGCGATCAGCTACGTCGAGGTGCCGGATATGCAGAACAACATCGACGCCGTGCTGGAGCTGATGAAGTTCATCTATGACAACATCATGTACGCCGAGCTGAACACGAAGTCCGACTACTGCCAGGTCTGCGGCTATGACGGCGAGATCGAGGTCGTGGAGGACGAGGACGGCAAGCTGGTCTGGACCTGCCCCAACTGCGGCAACACCGACCAGAGCAAGATGAACGTCGCCCGCCGTACCTGCGGCTATATCGGTACGCAGTTCTGGAATCAGGGCAGAACGCAGGAGATCAAGGAGCGCGTGCTGCATCTGTAAGTTATTTGACGCAAAAAAGGAGCGAGTGTTCGCTCCTTTTTTCTAAGAGGGAAAAGCGATGGAAGATCTTCATATTCATATGGTGCTCGACGGCGTGGACTGGAAGACCGCCATCGCCGCGCACGCCGCCCGGCCGGACGACGGCCTGATCCGTGCGCGTCTGGAGGATTACCGCGCGCGCGGCGTGACCTTCCTGCGCGACGGCGGCGACCGCTGGGGCGTCTGCCTGCGGGCGCGGGCGCTTGCAAAAAGCTGCGGCATCGACTACCGCTGTCCGGCCTTTCCGATTTATCAGAAGGGGCACTACGGCGCCTTCATCGGCCGGGGCTTTGCCGACTGGGCGGAATACGCCCGGCTTCTGGACGGGGCACAGGCGCAGGGCGCGGACTTCATCAAGCTGATGATCAGCGGCCTGATCGACTTTCATGTCTACGGCCAACTGACGGAGGCCGGACCCGCGCCGGAGGATATCCGCAAAATGATCACCCGTGCACGCGCGCGCGGCTTTGCCGTCATGGCGCACGCCAACGGCGATGCGGCGGTCTGCGCCGCGCTGGATGCGGGCGCGGAGTCCATCGAGCACGGCGCTTACCTCAGCCGGGATACGCTGCGCCGTCTGGCCGCCTCGGAAACCGTCTGGGTGCCGACGCTCTCGACCGTCGCCGATCTGATCGGCTGCGGACGCTATCCGGACGAGGTGCTGCGCCGCCTTCTGGCCGGGCAGCAGGAGGCCGTCGCCTTTGCCGCGGCGCAGGGCGCGGCGATCGGCTGCGGCAGCGATGCCGGCGCCTACCGCGTGTTCCACGGGAAGGGCGCACAGGACGAACGCGCCCTGCTGACCGAAGCACTGGGCGAATGCGCGCCGCGGCTTCTTTCCTACGCACAGGGGCAGATCGAGCGGAAATTCCAGGCCTTCTGAGCCGGAAGCCGCATTTTCCCGTCCCACGCATGATTTCCCTCACCTCTGCAAATACTGCTTCATGTACTTCTTAAATAGTACCTAACAAGATGCGAATTTCAAACGGATTACTGCGACGGTAGTATCTATTTGAGGTGAGTGATATGCACGAGAACACGATCGTGACCATGCGGGACTACGGCAGCGTGCGCCTGAGGCTTCGGGAGCAGATGCAGGCCCGGAACATCAACCGCAATGCGCTGGCGCGGAGCATCGGCGCGCGTTTTGAGGTTGTGGACAAATGGTATCAGGGGAAGGTCGAAAAGCTCGATCTGGATATTCTGGCGCGTATCTGCTGCGTTCTGCAATGCCGGATCGAAGATCTTCTGGTCTACGAGGAATGACCCTTTGTCTGCCGCAGCCGCGGCAGATTTTTTGTGAGAATGGGAGAAAAGCAATACTGCATTGCTGGCGATTCCCGATGTGCGCGTAGAGACGGCGGACATGATCGAAGAACTGCAAAATCAAGCATAATGACCTCTCCGGCATCTTTTCTGCCGCGGGCTGACATACAGAGTGTCTGTATAGGATCTGAAGATCCTGTAATGGACGCTCTGTTTTTTTATCCTCATCCGGTATGAAACAGATTGGGTTTTGACATCAGAATCCGATATCCGTCCTTAAAACTGCGGCACACTTCATAAAGAAGTGTGCCGCAGGCCAGTGCCGTTTCGGTTTGTCAGTTTTCTTTCAGTGTGCGGACCGCTTTTTGCAGCGCCCGAATGTAATGATCCAGATCCAGAGAATAGGCGACGGAGTCATTGCCGAGGGCGTAGGCTTCGCGCGCCTTTTGCTC
>CAKUMR010000237.1 GCA_934667865.1 uncultured Oscillospiraceae bacterium
CGCAGTTCAAACCGGTGATGGCGCTGACCATCATTTCCGGCGTTGCCTTTGGCGGGGAATCTGGATTTCTGGTCGGCGCGATGTCCATGCTCCTGTCGAATATTTTCTTCTCACAGGGGCCATGGACACCGTATCAGATGTTTGCCATGGGTCTGATCGGCTTCCTGGCGGGCATCTTTTTCCGCCGGGGTCTGCTCCGCCGCACGCGCGGCGCGCTTGCGGTATTCGGCGCGATTTCCGCCATCGTGATCTATGGCGGCATCATGAACCCGGCATCCGCCCTGATGGCGGCGCAGGAGATTAACTGGAGGGTTCTTCTGACCTACTATATCTCCGGCTTCAGCATGGACTGCGTCCACGCTGCGGCGACGGTGCTCTTCCTGCTGGTTCTGGCCGAGCCGATGCTGGAAAAGCTGGACCGCATCAAGGTGAAATACGGAATGATCGAGTAGAATACAGGCAGATTGCCCGCCGGGCGATCTGCCTTTCTGCATAAAGGTGAAGATCGCTGAATTTTGTCTGTGTTTCTGCATATAAAACAGGTTTTGCCTTTCTGGAATAAATAAAATCTGAATGATCAAATTTTCAAACTTTGCCCTTGACTTTCCTGCATTTTACGTATATTATTTATTTGGTTGATTGAACTGTGGGCTTGCGTATATCATTTGTGATTCTGCAATCTTATACAATTGATGCTTTCTGACTGATCATGCGCCTGCGGGGCGCATGATCAGCCTTTCTGTTTGCCTATACTTTGAATTCTATACAATTTTGCATATCCCTGAATGTTTGGAGGCTGTTTCCATGAAAAGAAAGACAAGAGAGGCAATTCAGCGCCTTCTGGCGCTGCTTCTTGCGGCGCTGGTCGGCGTTACGCTCGTTCTTCCGGCCACGGCGGTCGAAGTCGATGACGCAGAAGCGTCAGTGCCGGAGGTCTTGGTGCAGGAATCCGAATCGGATGAGCAGGCAGCGCCGAAGGCCGAATCGGGCGAGTCGGAAACCACTGCCGCCCCGCAGGTCTTTCTGGAATTCTATGTCCTGATCAACGGCAAGTGGGAGCGCGTCGCGACACAGTATACCGCAGAGCGCGAGGGAAGCAATGACAAGGCGCGGTTTTATACCACGGCCGAAAATCTGGAAACCGTGTATCGGGGCTATGGCTTCCGCGCCGCGGACTATAACGGCGAGCTGTTCTTCCCGCACACCGACACGGAGAATATGGACACCCTCTGGGCCGATGCTGCGCCCTATCAGGCAGACGGCCAGTGGCGCATCCCGCTGAGCTTCCGCAACCGGATCTTTGTGTACTATCTTCCGCATAACACGCCGGAAAACGCGGCCTATTTTAACACCAGTGCCGCCCGGACGGATGAGACGCTGACCGGAGAAAATTCCTTCTATACGGTTTCCGTGTCCGACCCCTCCGGGACAGAAACTGCGGCAACCGGGCGGTATCATGTCCTGACAGGCGCTTCCTACACGGTTTTGCTGACACAGGCGGAGGGACGCACATGGAAAACGACCAATCTTATGACGGGTGAGGAGGTCACGCCGGACGAAAGAAAGGAAGAAGACGGAAAGCTCCGCATCACCTTTGACGCTGTGACCTTCCCGCTCAAGATCGCCTCCTGCTCCGAAACCGACGTCGGCTACACCATCCGCTATCATGCGGCGACGCTTTCTGATTTTCTGGAAGCCTTTGGCCACTCAGCAGAAGGTCCTCACGGAGGGCAGCATCGACGGTGCGGCCAGCATGGAAGAAACGCTGGAAAACAACCAGATTTCCGCGTACCACCTGCGCCGGCCGGACGCGCAGACCCTTCGCATCGCGGTCACCGGTTCCTCCAAGGATAAGAAATATGAATACACCTTCCGCGGCTGGCGGGTGGCGGAGAGCGAGGACATTCTCTCGCCGGACGAGCCGCTGACTGCGGCGGAGCTGGCCCGCTATGAGGAAAACGGCGTTCTTGTGCTCAACGCCGTCTGGAGCGGACTGGACGCGCACAGACGTGTCGCCTCGGCCAACTTCTATGTCAATATTTACTGCGAAATTGCGGACAACACCTCCAACGGCTTCCAGAACGTGGAGGAGAGCAATTTTACAAAATCGCTGTACTGCGCGGCGCTGAGCGGAACGGAGACGGTCCCTATCAGCGGAACGGGAACGTCGGACTACCTGCTCCTTGCGCCGCCGACCAGCGAATCGACTGCCTATGAAACGGACACGACGCTGCGCTCCATGACGCAGCAGCCGTATTCCGGGGTGATGTTCAGCGATTTCCCGACGGATGAGGACGTTCTGCGCTCCATCCGTGCCAGCGGCCACAAGATCGAGCTGGACGGCGTGCAGATTCCGACAGAGCAGCTGACGACGGAGCACTTCAAGGTCCGCTGGTATGTGCTGAAGTACAACCGGAGCGACGGTTGGCATGTGGACGGTGTGCTGGTCGCCAAGGAGGCACACCTGCGTGTGGAAAAGACCTTCCTCGGCGATGCGCAGGCGATCGCGCAGGTCACGGCCCCGGAGAACGACTACCGCATCATTGTTTCGCACAGCGGTACCGCCTCCGGCGCGGCAGCGGAGGATTACGAGCTGACCCTCCGGTCTGCCGCGGAGGAAACAAGAGCCGGCTGCCTCGGCTACAGCTCCTTTGACCCGGAAACGAACACCTATGTCTGGCTGCCATCCGGGCATCCGAACGGCCACTACACTCTCCGGGAGTCCAACTACACCCTCGCCGGAGACTGGCATATTTCCAGCGACTACAAGATCACAAATTCCGAAAACGCGACCGACGGCTGGCAGGAATATGAGGACAGCGCCGTGACCGTGCGGGCGGAATCCTACCCCAGCGACATGCCGAGCAGCGCCTTCCAGACGGTGGCCTTCCGCAATTCCTATGTCCACTCCGGTGTGCTGACGCTGTTCAAGATGGACTCCTTCAGCAGCGGCGGCCTTGCGGGCGTTTCCTTCACCCTG
>CAKUMR010000238.1 GCA_934667865.1 uncultured Oscillospiraceae bacterium
AGCTCGGTATCCTTTGCGACAGTGATGCCCTTGTAGTCCACAAAAACAGCAGCGGTGGAACCCTGCAGCTTCTGGGTCAGCGCATCAACAATTGCCTTTTTGCTTTCGAGTACCTTGGAATTGGGCAATGTGTGTCACCTCCGAAAAAAATCCTCATGCCGAAAAGACATGAGGACGCAAAAACATGATAAGTTCATGCAACCTCGGCAGGATCTGAATCGTTACGGCATATAGCCTCCTGCTGTCTCCGGCAACCTTGTCTATTATAGCAGATAAATCCGGATTGTCAAGAACTTTTTTGCGTTTTTATTGCAAATATCGCGGTTCAGAAGCCTTTTCCGCGCGGATACGGCCGGGGATCGTCGGTGAGTCCGGCGAGATAGTCCATACTCGTGCCGAGCGCAAGCGCGATGCGCCGGCACTGTTCAAAGGTGTAGTAGCGCTTGCCGCTTTCGATTTTCGAGTAGTCGCTCTGGTCGATGCCCGTGAGCATCTGCATTTTCACCTGCGTGATGCCGCGCTGCTTCCGAAGCTGTCTTAATCTGTCCATAATATCACCAATGATATTATGGCAAAATGACCTATTGAAAATATGGTTTAATTGACCTATAATTTAGACAGAAAGGTGGCTTTGTAAATGATAGTAGATGTAGACGGAACCATATTGACTCCGGGGAATTTGGGGATAGATTGTCAGGAAAATGGCGGAGAGCAATGCTGTTGCGATGAGTGTGACTATCTGCTTTGCTGCACGGATGAAAATTATCAAATCTGCTGTAAAGATTGCTGTGACTGGGACTGCCCCCGGAAGGAACTAGAAAAGCCTCTCTGAGCGGCTGCTCAGAGAGGCTTTTTGCATTACAGCTTCGCAGTATTGACCTTGACGCCGGGGCCCATGGTGGAGGCGACGACGCAGGAACGGATATACTGGCCCTTGGCTGCTGCCGGCTTTGCCTTGATGACGGCGCCGAGCAGGGTGTTCAGGTTCTCGGTCAGCTTTTCAGCGCCGAAGGAAACCTTGCCGATGGGGCAGTGGATGATGTTGGTCTTGTCCAGACGGTACTCAACCTTACCGGCTTTGATCTCCTTGACCGCAGCCGCGACGTTCGGAGTAACGGTGCCGGCCTTGGGGGAGGGCATCAGGCCCTTCGGGCCGAGGACCTTACCAAGACGGCCGACGATACCCATCATATCCGGGGAAGCGACGACGACGTCGAAGTCGAACCAGTTTTCCTTGGTGATCTTTTCCACGAGTTCCATGCCGCCGACATAGTCAGCGCCGGCCTCTTTGGCTTCGTCGACCTTTGCGTCCTTCGCAAAGACCAGAACCTTGCGGGTCTTGCCGGTGCCGTTCGGAAGAACGATGGCGCCGCGGACCTGCTGATCGGCATGACGGGAGTCAACGCCCAGCTTGATGTGGATCTCGACGGTTTCGTCGAACTTTGCCGGAGCGGTCTTCACGACCAGCGCCAGCGCATCGGGAACTTCATACTGCACGGAGCGGTCGATCTGCTTCGCGCTATCCTTATATTTTTTACCTCTAAACACTTGTTAAATCCTCCTTAAAGTGGTGATGCGGAATAATCCTCCCACATATGCGACTGCAATCAGTCGACAACGACAATGCCCATGCTGCGGCAGGTGCCGGCAACCTGGCTCATCGCGGCTTCGATGGTAGCGGCGGTGAGGTCGGGCATTTTTCTCTCAGCGATCTCGCGAACCTGTGCGGTGGTGATGGTGCCGACCTTATCCTTGTTGGGAACGCCGGAGCCCTTGTCCTGACCGATGGTCTTGAGGATGAGGGTGGGGGTCGGAGGAGTCTTGGTGATGAAGGTGAAGCTGCGGTCAGCATAGACCGTGATGACGACCGGGATCTTGAAGCCGGCCTGATCCTTCGTGCGCTCGTTGAACTCCTTGATGAACTGGGCGATGTTGACGCCGTGCTGGCCGAGCGCCGGGCCGACAGGGGGCGACGCGGTGGCCTTCGCGGCAGGAATCTGAAGTTTGATATAACCAGTAACTTTCTGTGCCATGATAAGCACCTCCAAATAAAATGTGGTGATACGCAAATGCGTATTTTTGGCGGGGGAGAACCCCTCCCACGTTTGCTGCCAGCTCAGTCGGTGACAGCTTCGACCTGATCGAGCTCCAGCTCGACGGGCGTCTCGCGGCCGAACATGGACACGGTCACGCGGACTTTGTTCTTCTCGATGTCGAGCATTTCGACCACGCCGTTAAACCCGGTCAGCGGGCCGTCCAGCACGCGGACGGAATCGCCGACGTCGTAGCCGACGACGACCTCGCGCTTTTCTACGCCGAGCTGATAAACCTCGTCCTCCGTCAGGGGCGTGGGCTTGGTGCCGGAGCTGACGAAGCCGGTGACGCCGCGGACATTCTTGACGATATACCAAGCCTCGTCCGTCATGACCATTTTAATCAGCACATAGCCGGGGAAAACCTTACGATCGTAGGTTTTCGGGCCGTTGTCCGTGATCTCGGTGACGGTTTCCATGGGAATGGAGACCTGATGAATGATGTCCTGAAGCTGACGCGTTTCGACGGTTTTTTCAATGGTGGCCTTTACGGTATTCTCATATCCGGAATAGGTATGAACGACATACCATCTTGCGCCTTCTGCCATGGCGATCAGAACAGATTGCTCAGCAGGTCGATACCGAGACCTGCCAGCATGTCAAACAGGCATACGATCACGCCGACGATCAGAACGGACACGAGAACGACGAGGGTGTTGTTGACGAGCTGCTTGCCGGAGGGCCAGACGACCTTCTTCAGCTCGCTCTTCATCTCACGGAACCACTTCGAGAAGCGGCGGCCGGTGCGGACGAAGAAATTGGGTTTCTTGTTCATTTCTGCTGCCATTGGTTTCACCCTTTCCTTACTTAGTCTCGGTATGAACGGTATGCTTTCTGCAGAACCTGCAATACTTCTTCATTTCGAGGCGATCGGGGTCGT
>CAKUMR010000239.1 GCA_934667865.1 uncultured Oscillospiraceae bacterium
GAAACGAGGTGATAGCGCGTGGTTTTTCCCTCCGAATAGGAAAGAATATCCAGACCGAACTGCCGCAGCTCGTCCAGATCGAGATAGATCGTCTTGCGGTCGGCGCTGATGTCGGCCTCCTTCAGCCGGGAAATCAGCTCTGCCATGGTCAGACCGTGGGATTCGTCTGTTTCCTCAAAGAAGATCTTTGCCAGATAGAGCAGCTTCAGCTTCTGGTTTGTACTTTTTGCCATTCTGATCGCCTCCGCAACCAGTATAGCACAGCGGCGGCGGAATGGGAAGCATTGAAAGATACGCATTTCTGTGCTAGAATAGGCGGAAAGGAGGCTCACACATGGAAAAAGAGATTCGCTATTGCCGCGCAGAGCCCGGCTGGCTGCGGGAGTTCTGCGAAGCGCCGGAGATGCAGCGGCTGAAGGACGTTGGCATGAACTGCGGCTGCGAGTATACGAGCTTCCCGCGCTTCCGGAATCTTGCGCCCTATTCCAGATACCGGCACAGCGTGGGTGCGGCCCGGATTGTATGGAACTTCACCGGGAGCATGGAGCAGACGCTTGCAGCACTGTTTCATGATATTTCTACCCCGGCGTTCGCGCATACGATCGACTTCCTGCACGGAGATTATCTGCACCAAGAGTACACGGAGGGCAGAACGGAGAAGATGATCCGGGATTCCGCGGAGATCATGGGACTGTTGGAAGGGTACGGCGTACCGGTGGAGGCGGTTTCGGATTATCACCGCTATCCCGTTGCGGACAACGACAGCCCGCGGCTCTCCGCCGACCGGCTGGAATACAGCCTTGGAAATTTACAGAATTACGGCCTGCGGGATGCCGAAACGCTGCAAGTCTACTACGATGATATTCGCGTGACGATTGCGCCGGACGGTGCGCCGGAGTTGGCCTTCGGCGACGCGCAGACGGCCTGCCGCTTTGCCCTTGACGCCTTGCAGATGTCAAAGATCTATGTGGCCGACGAGGACCGTTACGCCATGCAGCACCTTTCGGAGCTGGTCGGACGTGCCGTGGAGAAGGGCGTTCTGACCATGCAGGATCTCTACGGAACAGAGCGGCCGCTGATCAAAACGCTCTGCGCGGACGAGGAACTGGGGAAGGCATGGCGGCAATTTACCGGGCTGCACGAGATGATTTATGATGAGAAGGCACCAACTGCCGACCGTCGGGTGATTTTTGCCAAGAAACGTTTCATCGACCCGCTCATCGCCGGACAGGGGAGGGCATCGGAGATGCTTCCCGCGTTTGCCGAAGAATTGAACGCGTTTTTGCTGACCTCGCAGGAACGCTGGGTCTGCGCACGATAAAAAAGCCTCCCCGCCGAATCAGAATTCGGCGGGGGGTGGTGTTATTGTTATAGAAGAATGATCGCCTTCGTGCCGACATGGAGCTTGCCATCGACGACGGTCACGGCTTCGCCGGAGAGGGCGTCCGTGTACGTTCCGTCTGCGATGGGAACGGCGACCGTTCCGGGCTTTCCGGCCAGCGGGAAAACACCAACCGCCCGCTGCGCGGGAGCAAGATAGCTGCCGCAGACGATGCCCTGCGCGTCGTCGGTGTCCAGATGGAAGAGGGCCTCCATGGGAAGCTGCTTCTTGATCGCGGCAAGCTTGGCGAGATATGCGCTGATGTCGAGCCCGGCGTGCCAGTCGATGGGCTCTTTTTCAAAGAGCGAGGGCGTGTGCGTCGCGCAGACCTCCTGACCGGCGTAGAGCAGCGTCGTGCCCTTGAGGAAGTAGGAAAGCGCCGTCCATGCAAGCAGCTGCGCCTCCTCCGGGAAGAGGGCGGCGGCGCGCGGCTGATCGTGGTTTTCCAGACAGCGCAGCTTGTTGTACTCCGTGCGGAAGCTCAGCTCCTGGAAGTTGAAGGCGTCAAACAGGCGGCTGAGCGAGAGCTTGCCCTGCACGGCCTGCTCATACAGCGGCCAGATGTCGTAGGGGTAGAGAATGTCGAAGGCGTCGTACAGCTCGGTGTCCGTCGCGGCATAGAAGCCCTGCTCGCGGAAGGCACGGATGTGCGCCAGATGGACGCTTTCACCCAGCCAGATCGCGTCGGGGCGCACCTCTGCCACGGCCTTGCGTGCGGCGAGCCAGAAGGGGACCGGCACGGTGCTGGCGACATCGCAGCGGAAGCCGTCGACGTACTTTGCCCAGAAGCAGAGCGATTCGATCTGATAGTCCCAGAGCGTGGGCACATCGTAGTCCAGATCGACCACGTCCGTCCAGTCGCCGACCTTGTTGCCGCGGCCGCCGTCGGACTTGCGGTAGAAGAATTCCGGGTGCTCGCGGACAAGAGTGGAATCCGGTGAGGTGTGGTTGTACACGACGTCGATGATGCACTTCATGCCGCGGCGGTGGATCTCGTCCACGAGGTGGAGAAAGTCCGCCATGGTGCCGTATTCCGGATTGACGGTGCGGTAGTCGCGGTTGGCATAGGGGCAGCCGAGGCTGCCTTTTTTATTCAGCACGCCGATGGGGTGGATGGGCATGAACCAGATGATGTCCGTGCCGAGGGCGCGGATGCGGTCGAGGTCCGGCTCCACCGCACGGAAGGTTCCTTCCAGTGTGTGGCTGCGGACATAGAGCTCATAGATCACGCTGCGGCGCAGCGAGGAATTGGTGTCGATTGCCATAACAAAGCACTCCTTTGTGTGATTATTTCGGCTGCCTAGATTATAACGGATTTTTGCGGAGGTTGCAATATTAAACACGGCTTTCTTTGCACCAAACTACCGATAAAAGAAAAGATACGTTGAAATAATGCGCCGCCTGTGCTAGAATGGTACTATAAAAGATGAGAGAGGGAAAAAATATGACAAAATTCGTCGGTTTTTTGCAGCGAAAGAACATCCGTCCATCTGCAAAACTGTACTTCATCGACACCATGAGCAGCATGGCGCTCGGCCTGTTTGCCAGCCTTCTGATCGGAACGATCTTCCGCACACTGGGGCAGT
>CAKUMR010000240.1 GCA_934667865.1 uncultured Oscillospiraceae bacterium
GGGTACTATATCATACTTCTGCTGTGCGCGGTGGCGGTGGGCGTTTCGGGCTATCTTCTGCTGAGCGGCCGCGGCAGCGAGCCGACGGAGCAGGGGCTTTCCGCCAGCGAGAGCAGTTCCGCGCGGCTCCAGCAGGAGAGTCTGCCCCAGACGGCGCACGTTGCCGCGACGGACGGCAGCACGCCCACAGAGCAGCCGTCCGAGAGCGTCACAAAGAGTGAGATCAGGACGAGCGCGCCCGTGCAGGGCGAGCAGATCGCGCCCTTTGCGGCGGAATCTCTGGCCTACAACGCCACCACCCGCGACTGGCGCACCCACGAAGGCATTGACCTGAGTGCGGCGCTGGGCGACACGGTCAAGGCGGCGGCGGACGGCAGCGTCTACACCGTCTATGACGACGAGAGCCTCGGCACGACTGTCGTCCTGCGGCACGACGGCGGCTACACCACGCATTATTCCAACCTCGCGGAGGACGTGGCCGTCAAGGTGGGCGACACGGTCAAGGCCGGCGACACGCTTGGCAAGGTCGGTCAGACGGCCAATATCGAAACGGCGGCCGAGCCGCATCTGCATTTCGCGGTCTACCGGAACAACGTCCCGCTGGACCCGGCGGAATTCCTGAAAGCGTCCTGACGGCGCGCCGCCGCCGACAAAATGGTATAAGACCTCAGCCCGCACCTCGGAAGGTGCGGGCTGAGGTCGTCCGGGGTCAAAATTTTGTTTGCACCCGTAGGGAACGGCCTCGGCCGTTCCGCGTGCAGGTACTGGCGATAACGAAACTGCCATCAGCGGAATGGTCTACCCACAAGGGGTATGCCGCATCCGTGGACGATGATTCTACCAGCGGTGCGGTCAAGACCGCACCCTACGCGATGATTCAAGATTGCGGTGCACCCGTAGGGAACGGCCTTGGCCGTTCCGCCGTGCAGGCACCGGCAATCTACCCCACACCTACTCCCCGCACAAAAAGCCCCCCGGCCGGGAACTTCCGGCCGGGGGGCTTACCATCTCACAGAAACTTTTTATGCCCGCTTACTGCCGCGTGAACACGAGGGGCAGCAGACTCTTCACCATATCCTCGTCCAGGCCGCTGAAGGAGCTGTCGATGGCGGTAAAGGTGAGCGTGTCGCCGTCGAGCGTGTAGAGGTCGTACTCTTCCTCGTCAAAGGCATCGTGATCCTCCTCCACGGTGTAGAGCTTGCCCTTCACCGCGCGGTATTTGCCCTCGGTGGTGCCGGCGGTCAGGGTGGAGGCGAGATCCTGCGCGTCGAACTGCTGGTGCAGATATTCCTCCGGCGTGCAGCTGTAGCGCTCTTGAAAAGCGGAATCGAAGGTGCTGCGGTCGAGACCGCTGGCCTCCGCGGTTTTGTACATCTGTTCTGTTACGGCGGGGATCAGCTCCTCCATGTAGGCCGAAACCGAGGCCATGGTCGCCGCAGAATCCGCGCGGGCGGTGTAATGCTGCTCCGCATCAAATTCCAGCACGAGCGTGATAATGCAGCGGCTCTCCAGCGAGAGATCCTCCATGCCGAGGCTCGACAGCTGCTCTTCGATGATCTGGGTCGCGTCGATGTCTGCTTTCCATGTGCCGACCAGCGCTTCGTTGTCGCCCTTTCCGCAGGCGCTCAGGCTCAGGAGCAGCGCCAATACCACGAAAACAAGGCTGAGAGCTTTGATTTTTTTCATTTTCTGACATCCTTTCTCATTTTGGTTTTCCAACCGTTGGTACTATATCAGAAATGTCCCGTAAAATCAAGCCCATTCAGGACAGTTTCGGCCAGATGCTCGCCCTCGTAGCGCAGCTTGAGAGAAAAGAAAGGGACGCGCTCCTGCATCAGCCGCAGGAAAATGCGGTCGCCCTCCCACTGCGGCAGCTTCGCGAAATCCGCCTTCGTCACCCATTCCAGCACGCCCTCGTCGCAGTCGCGCAGGCGGCCGGTGAAGCCTGTCGCGTGGAACAGGTGCATATATTCGCCCTCCCAGCGGTCGGAAACAAAGGTGACGATGCCGCAGTAACGGTAGCCGGTCAGCGTCAGGCCGGTCTCCTCGCGCACCTCGCGCAGCACGCAGTCTTCCGGGCTTTCGTTTTCCTCAAACTTGCCGCCGATGCCGATCCATTTGTCACGGTTGAGGTCGTTTTCCTTCTTGACGCGGTGCAGCATCAGATAGGCGCCGTCCTGCTCGATATAGCAAAGCGAGGTGTTTTTCATGCCTCGACCCTCTCAAAGACGATCTCGTCATAGCCGGTCTGCGGGTCGTCCTGCGTGCCGAAGCGCCAGCCGTCCAGCACGCCAAGCACCAGCTCGCAGGTGGTGTTGACGATGCAGCCAGTCACGAGGTGGCCGCCCACGGTAGAAAGATCCTCCTTCGACAGGGCGATGTGCAGATGGCAGCGGGTGCGGCTGACCGTGCCGGTCAGGCTGACGATCTCGCAGGGCTCCCTGATCTCGCGCAGGTTTATGCCGCCTGCGTCGCGCACGCGCGCGGCGGAAACGCAGCCGACGGCGGAGAGCACCACGGCGGCTTCCAGATGTTCTTTTTCGGCAAGAGCCTGAATCGCGCCGAGCAGGTCGTCCCCCCGGCGCAGACGAACACAGAGTGTTTTCATAGAAGCTTTCCTCCGGAAACAGAAATGATGATAATGCCAGCGGCGGTGCGGTCTACCCGCAAGGGGTACGCCGCATCCCTAAGGCGGCAGAGCCGCCAAGGGCTGCGCAGAAGACCGCACCCTACGTGATGGCCTGAAATCCCGCCTGCACCCGTAGGGAACGCTCTTGAGCGTTCCGCGTGCAGGCACCAGCGATAACGAAACTGCCATCAGCGATGGTATGCACCAATGGCTCCCCTGTGTAAAGGGCCGCGAAGCGTCGGCGCGGTAGTGAATGATATGCCGGTGGCATATCAGAGCCGCGCCGTGACCGAG
>CAKUMR010000241.1 GCA_934667865.1 uncultured Oscillospiraceae bacterium
CCGATGTGCTGACCTTTCTGATCTCTCTGTGCATCATTGTGAAAACCTACCGCGACCTTGGCGCCGCAAAGCCGCAGAGCGAAGGACCTTTCTGATATTTTTGAAGCCCGCCGGACCTCCGGCGGGCTTTTGCAGTAAAAAAGTGTTGAGGAACACGGAAAACTGTGCTATATTATCTGTGGCTTTACGGCCGCATTGTGCATCAGAAAAGCTCAAGGAGAGGTAAAGATATATGAAATTAGGTATCGTCGGGCTGCCGAACGTCGGCAAATCCACCCTTTTCAACGCCATTACCAACGCCGGTATCCCGGCGGACAACTACGCCTTCTGCACCATCGACCCGAATGTCGGCGTCGTGCAGGTGCCGGACGAGCGTCTGGAATGGCTGCGTGACCTCCACCATCCGAAGAAGTTCACCCCCGCCGTCATTGAATTTGTGGACATTGCCGGCCTTGTCAAGGGCGCGTCCAAGGGCGAGGGCCTGGGCAACAAGTTCCTTTCCAACATCCGCACGACCGATGCGATCATCCATGTCGTGCGCTGCTTTGACGACAGCAACGTCACCCACGTGGAGGGCAGCACCGCCCCCCTGCGCGACATCGACATCATCAATCTGGAGCTGATCCTCGCGGATGCGGAAATGTGCGAACGCCGCGTAGACAAGGCGCAAAAGGCTGCCAAGGGCGGCGATAAGCGCTTCCTGCGGGAAGCGGAGGTTTTTTCCGCGCTGCTGGAGCATCTGAACGAGGGCAAGCTGGCGCGCACCTTTGAGTGCTCCGACGACGACCGCGCACTGATCGCCACCGCCGATCTTCTGACGCTCAAAAAGACGATCTATGCCGCGAACATTTCCGAAAACGACGTGAACGACCCGGAGAGCGTTCCCTACTTCCAGCAGGTCAAGCGGCTTGCAGACGCCGAGGGTTCACTGGTTCTGCCAATCTGCGCCAAGCTGGAGGCAGACATCGCAGAGCTGGACGACCCGGAGGAGAAAGCAATGTTCATGGAGGAGCTGGGTCTGAAGCAGTCCGGCCTTGACGGCCTGATCAAGTGCAGCTATGATCTTTTGGGCCTGATCTCCTTCCTGACCGCCGGCAGCGACGAATGCCGCGCCTGGACGATCAAAAAGGGTACCCGCGCGCCGCAGGCCGCCGGCAAGATCCACAGCGACTTCGAGCGCGGCTTCATCCGCGCGGAAGTCATCGCCTTTGAGGATATGAAAGCCTGCGGCAGCATGGCCGCCGCCAAGGCAAAGGGGCTTGTCCGCAGTGAGGGCAAGGAATACGTCATGAAGGACGGCGACATCGTCAACTTCCTGTTCAACGTGTAAACAGTCAAACCGGGGCGTGGTTCTCACGCCCCGGTTTTTTGCGGCCTTTCATATTCAAGCACCGGCCGGACCTCCCGTCTGCCGCGCCAGATGATGAGCCAGCAGGCCGTCATTGCGACCGCGCCGCAGATCGTCATGCACAGCCGATAATCCAGCACCTCGCCCAGCGCGCCCACCAGAAGCGACAGCACGCTCGTCGCCAGCGTCAGCTCCATGTCAAAGAAGGAATTCACGCGCGAGCGCATTTCCTCCGGAATGTACTGCTGCACCGCCGCCTGCCGCATGGTCGCGCTGTTCGTGCCGAGAAAGCCGCAGATGGCGCGGTTGACCAGCATCAGGGGATACGGCAGCCACAGCAGGCACATATCCATCGTTTCGTAGACCTGATACACCCCGAAAATCATCGCAAAGCGCCGCTTGGCCGGGATCTTCACCGTGTATTGCAGCAGTCCCGCGGCCGTCCGTCCGGCAAACTCCGCAACGGAGAAAAAGGAATACAGGACCATGCTCAGTCCGGGCGCCGTGCGGAAAAAGGCGGTGATCACCGGCCCGTAGCCGTAGGCGACGCCATTCGTCACCGCCATATAGGCGTAAATGCTGCGCAGCCCCCTTTCCTTCCGGAAATACCGCCCCACTTCGCGGATGTCCTCCCACCAGAGGCGAAGGGTGTAGCGCTTTTCCGGCAGACGTTTTTCCTCATGGATGCGGATGCGGCTTTCAACGAACGCCGCCAGAAGCGACAGCGCCCCCTGTCCAATCAGAAGCAGTCCCACGCCCAGAAGCTCATACAGCGCGGCCGCCGCCGGCATCATGAGCACCTGCACCACAGGATAGAGCATGGAGGACACCGCGTAGCCCTTTTGTTCCATCCCCGCCGGGATCAGCTTGGGGTAGATGCTGTTGTAAGCAAGCTGATCAAAGGACGACAGCGTCGCCAGCAGCAGAGAAAAGCACAGATAGCCCACATAGGAGAAACGGAACAGCAGCAGATACACGCCCGCCCCAGCATACAAAACGCCGTTCAGCACGTCCCCGCCCACCAGAAAGGGCTTGCGCGGCATCCGGTCCATCCACGGGGCCAGAAGGAGCGGCATCAGAAAGCCCGGCACGATCTGGATCGCCAGCACGATGGCGGAAGCCAGCGTGCTTTTGGTTTCGTCGAACACCAGAAGCGACAGTGCATACCCGCCAGCAATGCCGCCGATGCAGCCGAGCGTTGTCGCCGCCATCAGGAGCGTGTAGTTTCTCGTCCAGAGTCTGTTTTTCATCAGATCACCTCAGCTATATTCTAGCAGAGGTTTCAGAGAATAAAAAGCCGGTATATGTGGGAAAATCATCCCTCATATACCGGCTTTAAGTCTATACGATTAGTGTTTTCGGGAAAGTCCGCAGGAGCTCATATGCCTGCTTGTACTGCCGTGCGGCCGTGTACCATTCCAGTACCCACGGCAGATGGAAGGAAGCATAGCCGATGGGCAGCCGCTCCCGGCATTCGGAGAATACCGCCAGCAGCGCCTCTCCGTAGGCAGGATCATGCAGATAAGCCGGATTTTCCAGCCGCATCCGCACCAGTGCGCAGAGGCGATGGGC
>CAKUMR010000242.1 GCA_934667865.1 uncultured Oscillospiraceae bacterium
AACTGGCTTGTATTTGCAGAAAAGTTACATTTTGGGGGATAACTTCGGGGCGTTTTATTGAAAATTGAGCGGTCTTTTTGATATAATGCGTGTATACACATTACGAAATGGAGAAAGAACCATGAACAAAGATATGTGCGTAGCCTGTGACGATGGGATTTTGAATATTCGTGCCGGTGCGATCATCATGAAAGATGGAAAGCTTTTGATGGTTGGCAATGACAGAAACTATCTCTACTCCGTTGGCGGCAGGCTAAAATTCGGTGAAACAGCAGAAGAGGCTGTTGTTCGTGAGGTGTTGGAAGAAACAGGCGTTAAGATGGAAATTGACCGTCTTGGCTTTGTGCATGAAAACTATTTCTATGGAGATGCGCCTTCCAATCGAAACAAGCTGATTTATGAGATCTCGTTTTTCTTCTATATGAAAGTGCCCGATACTTTTGTGCCGATCAGCGAAATTCTCTCGGAAGGGAACAGCAAAGAACACTTGGTGTGGATTTCGCTCGATGAGGACATTCAGATGTATCCGGAATTCTTCAGAAACGAATTGAAGAATCCAACAGACACAGCAAAGCATTTCACTACGGACAAGCGATAAATGAACAGGAATGGAATAGCATCTGCGCGGGATAACAGGCATGACCAAAATCATGCCTGTCCCAGAAAAATTGAACTTTACTGTCTTACCAGCAGGGACGTTTTTATGTCCTTTTTATAGAAATCTGGAAAGAAACTCTCTCGTCTTGACCTGCCGAGGGTTGGAGAAGAGTGCCTCCGGCGCGCCGGATTCACAAATCAGCCCCTCGTCCATAAAGACGACATTGGTCGAAACGTCCCGTGCGAAGGCCATTTCATGCGTGACGACGAGCATAGTCAGCCCCTCCTGCGCAAGCTCCCGCATGACGTTCAGAACCTCGCCGACCATCTGCGGGTCAAGCGCGCTGGTCGGCTCGTCGAAGAGCAGGACCTCCGGCTCCATCGCCAGCGCGCGGGCGATGGCCACGCGCTGCTTCTGCCCGCCGGAGAGCTGTGCAGGCTTTGCGTGGATGTAGGGCGCCATACCGACCTTGGTCAGGTACTTCATGGCGACCTCCTCGGCCTCGCGGCGGCTGCGCTTCAGAACGGACATCTGCCCGGTGACGCAGTTGTTCAGCGCCGTCATGTTGTTAAAAAGATTGAAGCTCTGAAAAACCATGCCGACCTTGGTGCGGTACTTGGCAAGATCAAGGTCGCGGCTTGTGATGTCCTTGCCGTGGTAGAGGATCTGCCCGGCGGTCGGGGTTTCCAGCAGATTGATGCAGCGCAGCATTGTGCTTTTGCCGGAGCCGGAGGCGCCGATGATGCTCAGCACCTCACCCTTTTCCACGCTCAGGCTGATGTCACGCAGCACCTGATGCGTTCCAAACTGCTTTTGCAGATGGATCAGCTCGATTACCTTTTCAGCCATGTTGTTCGTCCTCCCTGCGGATGTGAATCTCGGCATTGCTGTCGCTCTGCGAGCCGAAGATGGTGTAGCTGCCCTTGCCCTCGAGCTTCTTTTCCACGAGGCGCAGCAGGCGCGTGACGGCAAAGGTCAGGATGAAATACAGCACGCAGACGACCAGATAGGTCTGGAAGGTCTGGAAATTCTGGCGCTTGATGATGCCGGCAAAGTAATAAAGCTCCGTCACACCGATGACGTTCAGGACGGAGGTGTCCTTGATGTTGATGACGAACTCGTTGCTGACCGAGGGCAGAATGTTGCGCAGCACCTGCGGCAGAATGACCTTGCGCATGGTCTGGCCGTGGGTCATGCCGATGGACAGCGCGCCCTCAAACTGGCCGCGGTCGATGGAAATGATGCCGCCGCGGACGATCTCGGCCATGTATGCGCCGGTGTTGATCGACACGATCAGGATGCCGGAGGGGAGCAGCGGCAGCGTGCTGCCGCCGGTCGCAAAGGCGTAGCCCCAGTAGATGACCATGGCCTGCACCATCATGGGCGTGCCGCGGAAGATTTCTACATAGCAGGCGATCAGGCCGTTCAGCAGTCTGCGCAGAAAGCGAGGAAAACCGTGCACCGGCAGCGGCGCGGTGCGCACGACGCCGGTCAGCAGGCCGATGGCCAGACCCGCCAGCGTGCCGGTCAGGGCGATGAGCATGGTGTTGCCGATGCCCTGCAAAAGCTGGGGGGAATACTTCAGAAAAATCTGAAGAACATCATTCAGAAAGCTCATATTTTCCTCCGATTACTTGCGGATGATGACGACCAGGTTGGACTCATAATAGGTCTGCGTGAAGTCGATCTCCGCTTCGCGCTCCGCGGTGGGGCTCATGCCGGCGATGATCGCGTCGATCGCACCGGACTCCAGCGCGGGCAGGAGAGAGTCCCAGTTGATGGAGTAGATCTCCAGCGCGAGGCCGAGCTTGTTTGCGACGTACTGCGCGACCTGTACGTCGTAGCCGTTGGCATACAGGCCGTTCTTGCCCTCGCCGCTGATCGGGACGCAGCCGGGCGTCGTGCCGTCCATATCCGTCCAGTTATACGGCTCGTAGGCACATTCCATGCCGACCTTCAGGGTGCCGGTGGGGTTCGCAGGCGCTTCGCTTTGCAGAATAAAGGCGTCAATTTCCTGCCCGGCGGAGATCGCGACAATTTGCTCCATCAGCTCCTTGCGCTGTGCGTCGGTGATGGTGTCGAGCACGGCGTTGATCTCGTCGCGCATGGTTGAGCCTTCCTTCAGACCGATAGCGATGCCGACGTCCGCCGCAGTCGCCGTGAAGCCGGTGCCGTTGTTGGTCAGGGGAATGTAGGTCAGCGTGTCGTCCGCGCCGCAGACGGAAAGGGCCGTCGGCTCTTCTGCGATGTAGCCGTCGATCGCGCCGCTCTTGAGTGCGGTGAGAAGGTCGGAGAACTCCGGATAGGTGGAGGCCTGCAC
>CAKUMR010000243.1 GCA_934667865.1 uncultured Oscillospiraceae bacterium
ATCTTATCCATCTCGTCAATATAGATGATACCGCGCTCGGCCAGCTCTACGTCGAAATCCGCCGCCTGCAAAAGGCGCAGGAGGATGTTCTCCACATCCTCGCCGACATAGCCGGCCTCGGTGAGCGTGGTCGCGTCCGCGATGGCAAAGGGGACATTCAGTATTTTCGCCAGCGTCTGTGCAAAGAGCGTCTTGCCGCAGCCGGTCGGGCCGATCAGCAGGATGTTGCTCTTTTGCAGCTCAACGTCGGATTCCCCGCCAAAATAGATGCGCTTATAGTGGTTATACACCGCGACGGAAAGAGCGATCTTGGCTCTCTCCTGCCCGATGATATAGCCGTCCATATATTCCTTGATCTGTTTGGGGGTGGGGAGATGCTCCGGCTTTTCCGGAAGCTGCTGCGTGGTATCATACATATCTTCCTGCAGGAGCGTGCTGCAAAGCGCGACACATTCGTTGCAGATGTAAGCGTTATTGGGGCCTGACAGAATCCGCTTCACCTGTCCCTGTGTCTTTCCGCAGAAAGAGCAGCGAATCAATTTGTCCGCCAAATCATATCCCTCCCGATGCTTTTGCTGTTTATCTCTGATAGATGACCTTGTCGATCAGGCCGTATTCCTTCGCCTGCTCCGCAGTGAGGAAGTGATCGCGCTCGGTGTCGCGCGTGACCTCTTCGATCGACCGGCCGGTATTCTCCGCCATGATCTCATTGAGCTTTTTCTTGATCTCCGCGATGCGGTTGGCGTGGATCTGGATATCCGTGACCTGACCCTGTGCGCCGCCGGAGGGCTGGTGGATCATGATCTCCGCGTTCGGCAGCGCGATGCGCTTGCCCTTCGCGCCGGAGGACAGCAGGAATGCACCCATGGACGCGGCCATACCGATGCAGATCGTGGACACGTCGCACTTGATATACTGCATAGTGTCGTAAATCGCAAGGCCGGAGGTCACGGAGCCGCCAGGGCTGTTGATATAGAACTGGATGTCCTTATCCGGGTCCTGCGCCTCAAGATACAGCATCTGCGCCACAATGAGGCTGGCGGTGGTATCGTTGACCTCCTCGGAGAGGAAGATGATACGGTCGTTCAGCAGGCGGGAGAAGATGTCATACGAGCGTTCACCGCGGCTGGTCTGTTCCACAACATAAGGTACTAAACTCATACCAAAGCTCCTTTCAAATCACGATCAGAAACATTCTAACCATGTACCGGGAAAATTATTCCGCTTTTTCCTCGGCCTTCGGCGCGACGGCAACGGCGGACTCGGCGATCAGCTTGGCAGCCTTGCGGACCTGAAGGTCGCCCTTCATGCCGTCCACGGGCAGCAGCTCCTTGACCTTGTCCAGCTCCATCTTGTAGCTGTCGGCCAGCTTCTTGTATTCTTCCTCGCACTCTTCCTCGGAAACCTCGATCTTCTCGGCGTCCACGACGGCGTCGAGCATGACGTTGGTACGGACGGCGTTCAGTGCGCCCGGGCGCAGGCTCTTGCGGATGGACTCCATGTTACCGCCAAGCATCTTGGAATAGGCTTCCAGAGAAGCGCCCTGTGCGCGCAGCTCATAGTCCATGCGCTCGAGCTGACGGTCCACTTCCTCGTCGACCATGCTGTCGGGGATCTCTGCGGTCATGTTCTCCGCTGCCTTCTCGACGGCGGCGTTTTCAAAGGCACGGTCGATACCGGCCTGCTTCTCGTCGAGGATGCGCTTTTCAATGTCGGCACGCAGCTCGGCAATGGTGTCAAACTCGGAAACATCCTTCACAAACTCGTCGTCCTTCTCGGGCAGGACGGTCTCCTTGACCTCATGCACCTTGACCTTGAAGGTGACTTCCTTGCCGGCAAGCTCGGAGGCATGATAGTTTTCCGGGAAGGTCACGTTGATGTCCTTCTCCTCGCCGGCGCTCATGCCGACGACCTGCTCCTCGAAGCCGGGGATGAAGGAGCCGGAGCCGAGCAGCAGCTCGTGGTTCTCGCCCTTTCCGCCCTGGAAGGGAGTACCGTTCAGAAAGCCTTCGAAATCAATAACGGCAGTGTCGCCGTCCTTGGCGGGACGCTCGACGGTGCTGATGCGGGCAACGTTCTGCGCCATGCGGTCGATCTCGGCATCAACCTCGCTCTCCTTGACCTCTGCGTTGACCTTCTCGACCTCAAGACCCTTATACTGGCCGAGGGTGACGACGGGATACAGATCGGTGACGATGGTCAGAGTGACGGAATCGTCGTCTGCAATATTCATATCGGAAACGCTGGGACGGCCGACGGGCTTCATCTCCTGCGTCATGACGGCATCCTGATAGATCTGCGGGAACATTTCTTCAATTGCATCTTCAAAAAAGACATGCTTGCCATAAGCAGCCTCGATGACCACGCGGGGCGCCTTGCCCTTGCGGAAGCCGGGAATAGCGATGTCCTTGCGATACTTGAGGTACGCCTTGTTGATGGCGGGCTCCAGCTCAGCCTTGGTCAGCTCCACGGTAACGGTTGCTTTGGAAGTTTCTTTTTCTACACTTTTAACGTTCATTGGATAATCCTCCTATGTGTTGCGCAGGACGCGCACTTTTTTCTCCAGAATCCGTACTATTCTATCAAAGAATCTTGAAAAATACAAGCTATATTTTTTTATTTCAGGCGAATCGGCGTAAAATTGACGAAATCCGCTGCGGCAAGACGATATTCCACGCCCTCAAAGGTTCCCTCCAGCGCCAGCCGGTGGCTGTCGCCGTGCAGATGTCCGTAGCAGCAGAGCTTTACGCCGTACTGCCGGAAGAGGTCGAGAATCTCCCGGCAGAGATAGCCGCGGTAACGCGGCGGATAATGCAGAAAGCAATAGATCTCGTGCTCTTTCCCCGCCGCCTTGAGTGAGGATTCCAACCGGATCAGCTCCCGCTTGAAGATCTTATCATTGTGGCTGCCC
>CAKUMR010000244.1 GCA_934667865.1 uncultured Oscillospiraceae bacterium
CGTCCTGCACCGCGCGGATGACCGCCTCCGGCGAGGCGGTGCCCTCCACGCCCATCGAATTGGTCAGCAGGCTCACCGAGCAGGACGTGACGCCCGGCACCTTGGAAACCGCCTTTTCCACACGGGCGCTGCACGCCGCACAGCTCATGCCCGTTACATGATATTGTTCCATATCGCATCTCCTATTTCATCAGCTTCTGTACCGTGGCGATGAGCTCGTCGACGACCTCATCCTTGCCTTCGTGCAGGTCGCGCACCACGCACCCACGGATATGATTCCCCAGCAGCTCGCGATTAAATGCATTGATCGCGGAACTGGCAGCCGCCGACTGCTGCAAAATATCGTTGCAGTAGGCGTCGTTTTCCAGCATCGCCTCGATGCCGCGGATCTGGCCCTCGATGCGGCGCAGACGGTTGATGAGTGCCTTTTTCTGCGCCGCGGGGCGGTCGGTCTTGCGGCAGCACGGACATTCCTGCTTCATGTGTCAACATCTCCTGTTTTGATCTGTCTGCATTATATACTCCCCCGGAGTATTTGTCAATAGAAAGCATATAAAAATAATATGTTTATTTTTCGCGTTTGCCGCCCGCATCCGCTGCGCATACTACAGAAAGCGGGGGTTCTGCAAGTTTCCACCAGAATCATGACATGAAACGCGCAAAAGATGGGGAAAACTACTAATTGCCTTTTGAAATCGAACCGAATATAATGGAAATAATTATTTTATACACAGGAGGTCGAGTCCAATGAACACTCTGAAAGAGCGGATCCGCCGCGAGGGACGTATTCTGCCGGGACACATCGTCAAAGTGGACGGTTTTCTGAACCACAGGGTCGATGTCGCCTTTATGGAGGAGCTGGCGGATGAGTTCGCCAAGGTTTTCCCGGTCAAGGATGTCACGCTGGTTTTGACGGCAGAAGCGAGCGGTATCGCGCTGGCTACGATCTGCGCCCGAAAGTTCGGTGTTCCCCTGCTTTTTGCGAAAAAGGCGAAGAGCGACAACATCGAGGGCGGATTGTACCAGAGCGATATTTTTTCTTACACCTACAATAAAAAGGTCACGCTTCTGGTCGCCAAGGACTGGATTCATTCCTCCGACCGCGTGCTGATCATCGACGATTTCATGGCGCGCGGCGAGGCCATGCGCGGCCTGTGCGAGATCGTCGAGCACGCGGGCGCTACGCTTGTCGGCATCGGCGTCGCGGTGGAAAAGGGCTTTCAGGGCGGCGGCGACGCGCTGCGCGCGGCCGGATACCCCCTGCATTCTCTGGCGGTCATCGACAGCGCCGAGAACGGCAAGATCGTCTTCCGCGGAGGCGACGACTGATGGAAAAGGTACTGGTGCTCGACTTCGGCGGACAGTATAATCTGCTCGTCGCGCGCCGCGTGCGCGAATGCGGCGTCCACTTCGAAATTCGTCCCTACCGCACCTCTCTGGAGGAGATCCGCGCCTTCGCGCCCGACGGCATCATCTTCACCGGCGGCCCCGCCGCGGTCTTTGAGGAGGGCGCACCGACGCTGGACCCGGAGATTTTTCGGCTGGGCGTGCCGGTGCTCGGCATCTGCTATGGAATGCAGCTGATGATGCATCTGCTGGGCGGGAGCTGCCGCCGCGCCGAGGCCAGAGAGTACGGCAAGACCGAGCTGACACACATCGACGGCAGCCCGCTTTTTGAGGGCGTGGACAAGACCGCCGTCTACTGGATGAGCCACGGCGTGGAGGTCGAGCGGCTGGCCGAGGGCTTCCGCGTCTGCGCCAGCTCCGAAAACTGCCGCCACGCAGCAGTGGAGAACGTTGCGCAGCGGCTGTACGGCGTGCAGTTCCACCCGGAGGTGCTGCACACGGTCTTTGGTAAAAAGATCATGGAAAACTTCCTCTACCGCATTTGCGGGCTGCATGTTTGCTGGACGATGGCCTCCTATGTGGACACGGCCGTCGAGGAATGTCGGCAGAAGATCGGCAAGGGCCGCGTCCTGCTCGCCCTGTCCGGCGGCGTAGACAGCTCGGTCGCCGCGGCGCTTTTACAGCGCGCAGTGGGCGATCAGCTCACCTGCATTTTCGTCGACCACGGCCTGCTGCGCAAGGACGAGGGCGATCAGGTCGAGCAGGTCATGAAGCACCAGTTCCATGTGGACGTGCGCCGCATCAACGCGGGCGAACGCTTCCTTTCCAAGCTGGCCGGTGTGACCGAGCCGGAGCGCAAGCGCAAGATCATCGGCGAGGAGTTCATCCGCGTTTTTGAGGCAGAGGCAAAGAAGATCGGCGCCGTCGACTTCCTCGCACAGGGCACGATCTACCCCGACGTCGTCGAATCCGGCATGGGCGGCGAATCGACCGTGATCAAGAGCCATCACAATGTCGGCGGGCTGCCCGACTGCGTGGATTTCAAGGAGATCGTCGAACCCCTGCGCCGCCTGTTCAAGGATGAGGTGCGCCAGCTCGGTCTGGAACTGGGCCTGCCCGGAACGCTCGTGTGGCGTCAGCCCTTCCCCGGTCCCGGCCTTGCCATCCGCGTGATCGGCGAGATCACGCAGGAAAAGCTCTCCATTCTGCGCGAGGCCGACGCGATTTTCCGCGAGGAAATGCGTTTGGCCGGGCTTGACCGGACGACGAGCCAGTATTTCGCCGTTCTGACCGACCTGCGCAGTGTGGGCGTGATGGGCGACGAGCGGACGTATGACTACACGCTGGCACTGCGCGCGGTGCAGTCGCAGGACTTTATGACCGCGCAGTGGTCGCGCCTGCCCTACGACCTGCTGGAAAAGGTCTCCAGCCGCATCGTCAACGAGGTGCCGCATATCAACCGCATCTGCTATGATATCACTTCCAAACCGCCGGCCACGGTGGAGTGGGAATGATTTCAGAGGTCGAAAAAAGCCCGTAAACACTGGATTTTTTAAGC
>CAKUMR010000245.1 GCA_934667865.1 uncultured Oscillospiraceae bacterium
GGTTTGTCCGGGACGGACGATGCGTTTTCCGCCGCTTCCGTTTTGGAAGGAAGCGGCGAGGGCACTTCTGCCGATTCTCGCTCGGCCTGCGGCACGGGCTTCACCGGTGCTTTTTCTGCGGGAGCGGACGGCTTGCTGCCGAACTCCTCCAGAATTTCCTCCAGCGTGAACTCCGGCATCGCCTGCTCAGCCGGAACGGGAGTATTCACTTGTTCCGGCTTGCGATGCCTCATAGCTCTTATCCTCTCTGTCTGACGGCCTCGTAGAGCAGAATGGCTGCCGCTGCGGAGGCGTTCAGGGATGAAATGCGGCCCTTCATGGGAATACTGACCTTGAAATCACAGCTGTCGGCGACGATGCGGCTCATGCCGACGCCCTCGTTGCCGATCACAATGGCCGCCGGCCCTTTCAGATCGGCGGAATAGAGGGGGACAGCGCCGTCGGCGGCGGTGCCGAAGATCCAGACGCCGCGCTGCTTGAGTTCGCGGATGGCGGCGGTGAGATTTGCCACACGCGCTACGGGCATATATTCCACCGCACCGGCGGAGGCCTTGCCGACCACGGCGGTCAGACCGACGCTGCGCCGCTTGGGGATGATCACGCCGTGCGCGCCGGCGCACTCTGCGGTTCGCAGGATCGCACCCAGATTGTGCGGGTCGGAAAGCTCGTCGCACAGGACAATGAGGGGCGCTTCGCCTTTTGCCTCTGCGGCGGCGAGAATATCGTCTATCGTCGCGTAGTCGTGGACGGCGACGGAGGCCATGATGCCCTGATGTGCGCCGGTCAGACTCATCTCGTTGAGCTTCCGGCGGTCGATGCGCACGACGACGGCTCCGGCTTCCTTGGCCATTGCCGCCAGACGGCCCAATGCGCGGTCGGTGTCGCCGTCGGCAAGAAAGACCTTGTTGATGGTGCGGCCGCTGCGGATGGCCTCGGTCACGGCGTTGCGGCCTTCGATCATATCCTCTGCGGGCGCGGGAGCGTCCTTTTTGAATTCTTTCTCGTTTTTCATAAAAACTCCAGCTCTGAAATAAAATATGTAACCGACACTATTATAGCAAAAAATGCCGCAGGTTACAACAGGCAGCTTTGAATTCTCGAAATTCATAGAAAATTTACAGCGCTGTGATACACTTTTCATTGCGCGAAAGGGAAAAATATGCTATGATTCTAACGAAAAAATTTGCCGGAGGGAGGAAAATCCATGGCAAATCAAGACCCGAAACGCCGACCTGAAAACGAAAACAACAACAGGTCGAGGCTTTCCATTCTGTGGCTTATTATCGCGGTGATCATCGTGACCATCCTCGGAAACCAGTTCGTCAATTTCCTTCGCTCGTCGCGGCAGGAAGAGGTCACCTATGACGTTTTCCTGGACAAGCTCGACGACGGCGAGATCAGTCAGGTGCAGATCGAAGAGGACCGCATTGACTTTATTCTGAAAAAGGATGACGATTCCCGTCTGAAAACGGTGTATTATACCGGAATCCTGCCCAATGTCGACCTCACGCCCGTTGTCGAGCAGCTCAAGAGCAGCGGCGTGAAGTTCAGCGGAGAGATCGTCGAGCAGAGCTCCATGCTGTTCTCGTGGCTGCTGTTCCCGCTGCTGCTGTTCTTCGGCCTGAGCCTGCTCGGCCGGATGCTTATGGCGAGAAACGGCGGCGACGGCGGCTTCGGCGGCATCGGCAATATCGGCAAGAGCAAGGCCAAGGTTTATATGGAAAAGGAAACCGGCGTGACCTTCAAGGACGTCGCTGGTCAGGACGAGGCGAAGGAGTCCTTGCAGGAGATCATCGACTTTTTACACAACCCGAAGAAATACACCGCCATCGGCGCAAAGCTGCCGAAGGGCGCACTGCTTGTCGGCTCTCCCGGCACCGGCAAGACTCTGCTTGCCAAGGCGGTGGCGGGTGAGGCGCACGTGCCGTTCTTCTCCATCTCTGGCTCGGACTTTGTGGAGATGTTTGTCGGCGTCGGCGCGAGCCGCGTGCGCGATCTGTTCAAGGAAGCCTCCAAGGTCGCTCCCGCAATCATCTTCATCGACGAGATCGATGCCATCGGCCGCAGCCGCGACTCCAAGTTCGGCGGCAACGACGAGCGCGAGCAGACGCTCAATCAGCTCCTTGCCGAGATCGACGGCTTCGATTCCTCCAAGGGCGTGGTCATCCTCGCGGCGACGAACCGTCCGGAAATTCTGGACAAGGCCCTGCTGCGCGCGGGCCGTTTTGACCGCCGCATCGTGGTCGACCGCCCAAATCTGGAGGGCCGCTACCAAACCCTTCTGGTGCATACGCGCAATATCAAGCTGGCAGAGGATGTCGATCTGAAAAAGCTCGCGCAGGCGACGGCCGGTGCGGTCGGCGCAGACCTTGCCAATCTGGTCAACGAGGCGGCGCTGCGCGCCGTGCGTCACGGCCGCCAGATGGTCAACCAGGAGGACCTGCTGGTCTCCTTTGAAACCGTCATTGCGGGTACCGAAAAGAAGGGAACCGTCCTGACGGACATTGAAAAGCGCATCGTGGCCTACCATGAGGTCGGCCATGCGCTGGTCGCCGCGCTGCGCAAGCACAGCCAGCCGGTGTCCAAAATCACGATCGTGCCGCACACCTCCGGTGCGCTTGGCTACACCATGCAGATGCCGGAGGAGGAAAAGTATCTGAACTCCAAGGAGGAGCTGCTCATCCAGCTCCAGACCCTCCTCGGCGGCCGCGCCGCAGAGCAGACGGTATTCGGCATCCAGACGACGGGCGCCGCCAACGACATCCAGCGCGCGACCGATCTTGCCCGCAAGATGGTCACGCAGTACGGCATGAGCGACAAGATCGGCCTGATGACGCTGGCCAGCGGCGGCAACGAATATCTCGACGGGCAGGCCTATATGGACTGCGCGCAGAGCACGGC
>CAKUMR010000246.1 GCA_934667865.1 uncultured Oscillospiraceae bacterium
GTTCGGTACCATGGGCGGCCAGAGCGGCAGCGCCTACATCAATGCCATCTACGGCGTTACCTCCAATACCGATAGCGTCATGGTTCGCCTGAACGGCGATGCAACGCCGCGGTTCCTGCTCTCGGGTGCGACGCTGGGCGATACCGTACCGCAGGAAAGACTGCTGGAAAAGGCAATGAAGGCTGAGGTTCTGCAGGACTATTCCAGCTATCCCGTGGGCTACAACCTTGCCGCCAACGGCATGGCTACCATCCAGAATAAGCCGGATGCGACCATGACCCTGTCCGATAGCGTTGGCGGCTTCTTCCACACGCCGAGCGTCAAGCTCTCCGCCAAGACC
The DNA here is from genome assembly GCA_934667865.1 of uncultured Oscillospiraceae bacterium. The sequence goes on from CAKUMR010000246.1 coordinate 341, forward strand.
TATGGCGGCTTCCATGATTCCGATCCGTTCTACGACGTTCGCTATCCCGGTCTTCTGGACATCAGCGATATGAAGGCGTTCCTGTTCTATGTCAAGTGCGCAGCGCCACATCCGCAGAAGCCGACCTGCTCTGCCATCCGCTTTAATTTACACACCAGTAAGGACAATGTGGAAACCTGGACACTTCTGGGCAACAGCTCCATCCTTGCCATGGAAAAGGGAACCGGCGTCTGGAAAAGCTATGCAGCGCATGGTGACGGCAACGGCATCGTTGATCTGCCCGTGAATTTTGAGGGTTACATCCTTGTTGAGATCGGCAAGATGCTCACCAACCCCATCGCAGAGGATATGGAAGGCAGAAGGCTCATTTCCTCGACCTTCCAGTTCCAGGCAGTCGGCGGCGAGTGCGGCGACGGCTACATCGGACCGCTTTACATGATCACCGAGATGGAGGGCAAAAACAATAAGATCGTCACCTTTGATGACTGTGATGTGTTCAGCATTGCAACGGATTCCTACGCGACCGACAACGACCTTCTGAACATCGGCCCGGTCGTTGGACGCACCTATGATGCGTTCCCGCTGAATACGGTCGAAACCTATCCGGAGATTCGTGCGGTCACGAAGGACAGCGCCGTCATCGAATGGCAGCCGACCGAAAAAGCCGCGCAGTACCGCGTGGACGTTTATACCGAGGATACCAGCACGGGCACGTTCGCGTATCTCTGCACCCATTCGCTTCTGAGTAAGGAATGCGCACTCAAGCTGACGGGCCTGACCGAGGGCAAAAACTACTATGTCGTCCTTGTTGCGACCGACGAATCCGGCACAGAGCTTGCCACTTACAACCACCAGACCTTCTCCACACGTGAGGACAGCAGCGAATACCACGACGAGCGTGTGACGCACACCTCTACCGTGCCGGTCGAGCAGCCCGCTGCGGTCAACTGGACGCTGATCATCCTGCTTGCGGCAGGTGCGACAGTCCTGATTGCGGCTGGAATTATTCTGATTGTCGTGTCGAAAAAGCGCAAAGTGAGGGTGGAAAAATGAAAAGAATCATTGCTTTTGTGATCGTCCTTGCCTGCGTACTGAGTCTGTGTGCCTGCATGGGAAGCAGCGCAGACAGCAAGGTCGATGAAACAATCGAATTGAAACCTCTGGACGCCTCTCAATCCTTTATGCTAAACTACAACCCTGACCGTGCGTGGCGCGGCGAGGCCTATGTCAATGTCGGCAACTCCATGGACGATGGCCACACGCCGCAGGAGGATCCTACGGTCAATGTCCGCCGCTTCGTGGAAAAGTATTCCGCGTACAGCCCCCAGCTCTGCCAGGTGTATTTCTACCTCTCGGCTTATAAAAACAAGAACGAGATCGACGAATACGGCATGGAGCGGATGCAGCAGGTGTTTGACTGCGCCAAGGAGCTGGGCATCAAGCTCAATGTACGCTTTGCCTACCAGTGGGGTATGTCCGGCCGCGGCGAGGCCAGCGACGATGTCATGCTCGCGCATATGAAGCAGCTTCGTCCGTTGCTGGAAAAGAACATCGACGTGATCCACGTGGTCGAGGCAGGCTTCCTCGGCGCCTGGGGCGAATGGCATTCCTATAAGGATTTCCACAACGAAACGGCAATTTTGCGCGGTATTCTGGAAATGGTTCCGGAACCCTTGTACGTGCAGGTGCGTAACCCCTCCTATAAGGATCTGATTCTCGATACCGAGCCGGAATATGCCCGCATCGGCTTCCACGACGATGCCTTCTTCGGCTACCGCTACTGCGCCAACGCCGACCTGAACCCCGGCAGCGACGGCTGGAACCAGATTGTGAAGGAAGCTCCCTATGTGCCGGTCGGCGGAGAGACCTTCTGGGGCTACGAGAGCAACGAGAAGGTCAACGGCTTCGAAGCGATCAAGCAGTTCAGCGCCTTCCGCCAGAATTCCTTCAGTATCTTCCATATGTTCATCGAGGATGGTGTTGGCAAGGGCTACGAGATCGAAAAATGGACGACTCTGCCCATCACGAAGGACTGGCTGGACAGCAACGGCCTGCTTTACAGCCCCAACTGGTTCGGCGAGGACGGCCAGAAGGAGAGAACGGTTTTTGACTATGTCAGCGATTATCTCGGCTACCGGATCGAAGGTCAGTCCGCGCACGTCGCGGGCAGCATCGAAGCCGGCGGTAAAGTGAAGGCGGAGTTCAAGCTCATCAACTACGGCTTCTCCGCAGCCTTCAATATGCACAGCGGATTTGCAATTCTGAATAAAAACGGCGAGGTCGTCGCGGACTACCCGGCGGGTGAACCGGCAACCTGGAACAGCCGCGACCCGGAGAACTATGAGGACGCCGCGCCCATTGAGTACACCATCAGCGCCGACCTCATCCTGCCAAAGCAGGCAGGGGAGTACCAGCTTGCCTTCTATCTGAAAAACAGTGCCGGAACCGGCGCACGTCTGAACAACGACCTGACCTATACGAACGGATATTCCGTATTTTACACCTTTACCATTGAGGAAGGAGCAAATTGATGAAAAGACTG
>CAKUMR010000247.1 GCA_934667865.1 uncultured Oscillospiraceae bacterium
CTTCAGCAGATGGGGGCTTTCTCTCAGAACACGCCCTGTGCGAGCATGGCGTCGGCGACCTTTTTGAAGCCTGCGATATTCGCGCCGGAAACCAGATCACCCTTCCGGCCGTACTCCTCCGCGGCCTCCGCCACGCGCCGGTAGAGGTCCTGCATAATACGCTTCAGATGCGCGTCCACTTCCTCCTTCGTCCAGAACAGGCGCATGGAATTCTGCGCCATCTCTAGCGCGGAGACCGCCACGCCGCCGGCGTTGGCCGCCTTTGCCGGGCCGAACAGCACGCCCGATTTCTGGAACAGCTCCACCGCCTCCGGCGTGGAGGGCATATTGGCGCCCTCGGCCACGGCAAAGCAGCCGTTTTTGATCAGCGCCCGCGCACTGGCGGCATCCAGCTCGTTCTGCGTCGCGCAGGGCAGCGCGATCTGGCAGGGGAGCTGCCAGATGTCCCGGCAGCCGGGGCGGTAGACCGCGCCCGGACGCTCCGCGACATATTCGGAAATGCGGCGGCGCTCGACCTCCTTGAGCCGCTTCATCAGCGCAATGTCAATGCCCGCCGGGTCGTACACGTAGCCGCCGGAATCGGACATTGCCACGACCCTCGCGCCGAGCTGCTGCGCCTTTTCGCAGGCATAAAGTGCAACATTTCCGGAACCGGAAACCACAACGGCGCTCCCGTCGAAGCCTTTTCCGGCACTTTCCAGCATTTTCTGCGTGAAGTAGCACAGACCGTAGCCCGTCGCCTCCGTCCGCTCCAGGCTGCCGCCGTAGCTCAGGCCCTTGCCCGTCAGCGCGCCGTTGAATTCGTCGTGCAGGCGCTTGTACTGGCCGAACAGGTAGCCGATCTCGCGGCCGCCCACGCCGATGTCTCCGGCAGGCACGTCGGTGTTCGGGCCGATGTACTTGTTCAGCTCAATCATGAAGCTCTGGCAGAAGCGCATGATCTCCGCGTCGGATTTCCTCTTGGGGTCGAAATCGCTGCCGCCCTTTGCGCCGCCGATGGGCAGGCCCGTCAGGCTGTTTTTGAAGATCTGCTCGAAGCCGAGGAATTTGATGATGCCCTCATAGACCGAGGGGTGGAAGCGCAGACCGCCCTTATACGGGCCGATGGCATTGTTGAACTGCACGCGGAAGCCGCGGTTGACGTGGATATGGCCGCGGTCGTCCGTCCACGGCACGCGGAATTTGATCACGCGATCCGGCTCGACCAGACATTCCAGCACACCCGCCTCCAGATAGATCGGGTGCGCCTCAACGACCGGCTCCAGCGAGGCAAAAACCTCCCGCACCGCCTGATGAAATTCCGGTTCACCGGGATTCCGCTTTTCCACCCGCTCGATCAGCTCCTGCAATGCCTCGTTTTTCATGGTATATCCTCCTGATTCAAAATTGCACGATATTATATTGAAAATTGCATTTTAATGTTGAATTAAGAATATTTTCTTTTTTCTTTCATTAATTATGCAGGAATCATATCATCATCTTGCATATTCTGTCAAGCCGACTGGGAGATTTTTATCGCATTGCACAAAGTTTGGTTTTTTCACAGGAAACATTTGTCTGTTTTGTAAGGACATTTTAATATAAGAAAAGCGCACGGTCATGGACCGCGCGCTTTTCCCGTTTATACTTTTATCGAAGCGTTTTGATGAACAACTCAGAAGATGCCCTGTGCCATCATGGCTTCGGCGACCTTCTTGAAGCCTGCGATGTTCGCGCCTGCGACCAGATTGTAGCCAAGACCGTACTCCTCTGCCGCTTCCGCCGACACCTTGTGGATGTTCACCATCATCTTGTGAAGTTGTGCGTCCACTTCCTCCGCCGTCCAAACCAGACGCTCGGAATTCTGGCTCATCTCCAGCGCGGAAACGCCCACGCCGCCCGCATTGACCGCCTTCGACGGCGCGACGATCATGTTCTTCTGCGCCAGCAGATACTGCAGCGCGTCGTTCGTCGTCGGCATATTCGCAACTTCAATGTAATACTTCACGCCGTTGGCTACAATCTTTTCCGCGGACTCCATCTTCACGTCGTTCTGCATCGCAGACGGCATGATGACGTCCGCCTTCACGCCCCACGGCTTCTCGCCGGGGAAGAACTGCACGCCGAACCTGTCGGCATAGTCCTGCACGCGGTTACGGTTGGAGGCGCGCATCTCGACCAGATATGCAATCTTTTCGTCGCTGGAGGAAACGCCGTCCGGGTCGTAGACATATCCGTCCGGGCCGGAGAGCGTCACGACCTTCGCGCCGAGCTGATGCGCCTTCTTGCAGATGCCCCACGTCACGTTGCCGAAGCCTGCGCAGGCGATCGTCTTGCCCTTGATGTCCTCGCCCTCGTGCTTGAGGACCTCCTGCAAATAGTACATTGCGCCGTAGCCCGTCGCCTCCGGGCGGGTCAGGCTGCCGCCGTAGCTGAAGCCCTTGCCCGTCAGCACGCCGTTTTCAAACGTGCCCTTCAGGCGGCGATACTGGCCGAACAGGTAGCCGATCTCGCGACCGCCCACGCCCATGTCGCCAGCCGGAACGTCCGTGTCCGGCCCGATGTAGCGGTACAGCGCCGTCATGAAGCTCTGGCAGAAACGCATGATCTCCGCGTCGGACTTGCCCGTCGGGTCGAAGTCCGAGCCGCCCTTGCCGCCGCCGATGGGCAGGCCCGTCAGGCTGTTCTTGAAGGTCTGCTCGAAGCCGAGGAACTTGATGATGCTCGGCGTGACGTTCTTCTGGAAGCGCAGGCCGCCCTTGTACGGGCCGATCGCGCCGTTGAACTGGCAGCGGTAGCCGGTGTTCGTGTGATAGTTGCCGGCGTCGTCCATCCACACCACGCGGAAGGTGAACATCCGCTCCGGCTCGACCATTCTCGTCAGCAGGTCGGCCTT
>CAKUMR010000248.1 GCA_934667865.1 uncultured Oscillospiraceae bacterium
GCAAGGAAATGCTCCGCGACATCGCCATCCTCACCGGCGGCACCTATGTCGCTTCCGAGCTGAACATGAATCTGCAGGAGGTTCAGATCTCCGATCTGGGCCGCGCCCGTCAGATCAAGGTCAACAAGGACACCACCGTCATCGTCGACGGCTGCGGCGATCCGGAGGCCATTCAGTCCCGTATCCATGAGATCAAGGCGGCCATCAAGGTCACGACCTCCGATTACGACCGCGAGAAGCTGCAGGAGCGTCTGGCAAAGCTGTCCGGCGGCGTTGCAGTCATCCGCGTCGGCGCACAGACCGAGGTTGCCATGAAGGAGCAGAAGCTCCGCGTTGAGGACGCGCTGAACGCAACGCGTGCGGCAGTTGAGGAAGGCATCGTCGCCGGCGGCGGCACGGCCTTTGTCAATGCGATCCCGGCAGTCGAGAAGCTGGTTGCCAAGCTGACCGGCGACGAAAAGACCGGCGCACAGATCATCGCGAAGGCGCTGCAGGCCCCGATCCGCCAGATCGCGGAGAACGCGGGCGTGGACGGCTCCGTCGTCTTTGAGAGAATCAAGAGCAGCCGCAAGGTCGGCTATGGCTACAACGCCTACACCGCGACCTACTGCGATATGATCCCCTCCGGCATTGTCGACCCGACCAAGGTCACGAGAACCGCTCTGGAGAACGCAGCTTCCATCGCGGCCTGCGTCCTGACCACCGAGTCCATCGTTGCCGACAAGCCCGATCCCGCAGCGGATGCCGCAGCAGCGGCAGCGGCTGGCGGCGCCGGCATGGGCGGCATGTATTAAGATTCGCCGAATAGAGCAACAGACTCCGGCATCTGCACTATGCAGATGCCGGAGTTTTTTGCGTCCGGGACGCTAGCGTCGCTTGACAAGAGCACACATGGTTTTTCTGGGTCTAAACGACATCTGGCGTCGTTATCCTCGTTGATGGGCGTCAGCCCATCTGCCTCGTCTGCCTTGCCAGCTGCCGTTTATCCTCCGGGAAAACTCGAAGACCCGCCGGGCGCTCCGGCGCGTTTTTCGCAAGGCAGAGGACGCAGGCATACCGGCGTATGTCAAGGACGATAACGCCGCGAAAGGCGGGCCGGTGCGTCCTGCGGGCATATGTGTCCTTGTCAAGCGACGCTAGCATCTCCCGGGAAATTGCGGTATAATGAGATTGCAATACAAAAGAAATGCAGCAAAGGCGGATTTTTTTTCGGCCGCTCTGGAGGGAGAAGGCATGACATTCACACAGCATTACGATTCGCTGCTGGGCGGCATTTTACTGGCGGCGGACGAGATCGGGCTGACCGGCCTGTGGTTCGAGGGGCAAAAGTATTTTGCCCGCGGTCTGGCGGCGGAGCGCATGGAGCAGGAAACGCCCGTTCTCGCAGAGGCAAAACGCTGGCTGGACGTTTACTTTACCGGAAAGGAGCCGGATTTTACGCCGCCGCTGCATCCCATCGCCTCTGCCTTCCGGCAAAGCGTATGGGAAATCCTTTTACAGATCCCCTACGGACAGGCCACGACCTACGGCGAGATCGCGCGCAGGCTTGCAGAAAAGCAGAAACTTCCCCGGATGTCCGCGCAGGCTGTTGGCGGCGCGGTCGGACACAATGAAATCTCTATCATCATTCCCTGCCACCGCGTGGTCGGCACGAACGGCAGCCTGACCGGGTATGCCGGTGGAATCGACAAAAAGTGCAGTCTGCTGCAATTGGAGGGCGCGGACATGACCGAGTTTTTTGTGCCGAAGAAGGGAACGGCACTGTAAATGAAACCGGCGGCTGAAAAAATACCCTGTTCCGACATTTTTCTGAAAAGGTTACAATCTGATTTTGATTTTATGGAAACCACATAGTATAATGGAGGTCAGAAAAACAGACCGAAGGAGGATTCGGAATGACTCGGATCATCAGACGCTGTGCGATCATGGCGCTGCTGCTTGTGTTGGTTCTGACAGTCGGCGCCTGCAAGCGGGAGAAGGAACCGGAGCCCCCGACGCAGCCGGAGCCGCTGAGCGCGTTTCTGGACGGCACGAAGCTGAACGGCATCGACCTGTCCGGCAAGACGCCGGAGGAGGCTGCGGCGCTGCTCAAAAAAACCGTAGATGCGTATGAGCTGAAGGTGACGCTGGACGGCGTGGAATTTTCCATGGATGCCGCGCGCCTCGGGCTTACATATAATGAAAAAACCGATCTGGCTGCCCTCCTGAAAACGCAGGATGCGGACCATGAAACGCTCACCTTTGAGGAAAAAGAACTCTTTCTGACCGGCGATGCGGAGGAGCTGCGCACGGCGCTTCTCTCTGCGCGGGACGCGGCGGTCGCCGCGGCGGCGGAGGCAGGCAAGTCTACCGAGCCTTCCGGCGAGGAAGCAACAGAGCCAAGCGAACCGGCTGAGCCGCTTTCCTGGCTGGACGACCCCACGCGGGCGCATCTGGAATATGACACCTGGACGGGAGAGTTCATCGGCGTGGACGGCGCGCCCGGAATCTCGACGGACTATACCAGGGCGGTCGAGGAGGTGCAGGAAGCCTCTCGCGACCTTGTCAGGCGTGTCACGGTGACCTCCGAACAGAAGCAGAGCTCTGCGGGCGAGAAGGCGGAGGGCAATGCCGCGCTGGCCGAAGCGGTCGAAACCGCCAATTCCTATTTGCAGATCTCCCTGACCTACAGCTTCACACCGGAGGGCAAGGACACCAGCTATGAATACATCAACCGCGACCGCGTGGCCTCGTGGCTGCTGATCCGGTCGGACGGCAGAACGGTCGCGCTGGACACGGAGGCAATTTCGTCCTATTGCAGCACGATCGCCCAGCGGCACTCCGTCAGCGGCGAGCCGGTGCAGTTCCGGACCACGCTCGGCGGCTATATCAATGT
>CAKUMR010000249.1 GCA_934667865.1 uncultured Oscillospiraceae bacterium
GGTCAAGATCGGTCCAGTATTCAAAATGGTGCCGGTTGCGGCCCTTGTGGTGCATCCACGCCACGGAGTAGCCGTTTTCCTCACGTTCCTCCGTGTTCGGGCTGCGCGTCCCCTGGTAGTATTTTGCCCCGGCGCGGAACTCCGTCCACGAATACTTGGATAAATCATGCGTCAAGCCGCGCCAGTACAGGCCGACGCGAAAGCAGTGCCTGCACACGATCATGCGGTGCCGGGTGATCGTCTTGAAATGCTTCCAGGGGTGCATATTGTTTTTCCTCCGTTTTTGCTCAGACCGTCCGGGCACTCGTCCCGAATTTCTTTTATTATACTGTTTTTCCGTCGAAAAAACAATACCATCATCCGGTTTCCGACAGTGCGCGCTCCAGCTTCTGGAGCGCCTTTTTTTCGATGCGGCTGACATAGCTGCGGCTGATGCCGCACTGCGCGGCAATCTCGCGCTGGGTCAGCGGTTGCCGGTTGGACAGGCCATAGCGCAGAACGATGATCATCCGCTCGCGCTCTGTTAGGCGCGTGTCCACCATCCGGTACAGGCGGGCATAAATCTCCTTGTCGGACATCTGCTCAAAGAGATCTTCGTCCGAGCAGATCACGTCCATCAGGGAAAGCGCGTTGCCGTCTTTCCCTGTTTCGATCATCTCCGAGAGCGATACGTCCGAAGCGCTCTTCCGCTGTCCACGGAAATACATGAGGATCTCATTTTCTACACATCTGGCAGCGTAGGTCGCAAGGCGTGCGCCTTTGCTTGCGTCGAAGGTCGAGATGCCCTTGATCAGGCCGATGGTGCCGATGGAGATCAGATCCTCCTGGTCCGCCGTCTGAGTATAGTATTTTTTCATAATGTGCGCAACCAGCCGCAGGTTCCGCTCGATCAGGATATTTCTGGCCTCCAGATCGCCTTCCGCCGCCAGCGCCAGATAGTGCTGCTCCTCCTTGGCGCTCAAGGGCTTGGGAAAAGAACCGCTTCCGTTCGACAGCCGCAGAGAATACAGAATGCTGCCGAGCATCAGCCAGACCGCCGCTCCGAGCATAAAAACCACCCCCGAATACTCTATTCGGGGGTGGCAAGTCCATATTCCGCTATTTTTCTCTGGAAACCAGCCGCTTGGCCAGCTCCGTCAGGAAGCCGGCGTCGGCAAAGTCGTCCAGCGCCGCGATCGCCTTCTGCGTTTCCGCCTTGATCCTCTCGCGGCAGGCATCCACGCCATAGAGCCGGACAAAGGTGTTTTTGTTGGCATCCATGCCGACTGCCTTTCCCAGCTTTTCTGCATCGCCTGTCACGTCCAGAATATCATCCTCGATCTGGAAGGCAAGGCCGAGCGCGTCTGCATAGGCCGCGGCCGCCTCCTGCTGTGCAGCGCCGCCGCCTGCGGCGACAACGCCGAGCTGACAGGCCGCAGAGATGAGCGCACCCGTCTTGCGCGATTGGATGGCCAGGACCTCTTCTTCCGTACAGGTGCGCTGCTCTGCCTCCATATCCAGCACCTGCCCGCCGACCATGCCAAGCTCCCCCGCGCACAGAGAAAGCACCTGCACGGCGCGCACGATCTGCGCTGCGGGCAGCTTCGCCTTTGTCAGAAAGCGGAAGGCCGCAGTCAGCAGGCCGTCGCCCGCCAGCACCGCCGTCGCTTCGCCATAGACCCTGTGATTAGTCGGACGACCGCGGCGCAGGTCGTCATTGTCCATACAAGGAAGGTCGTCGTGGATGAGGCTGTAGGTGTGCACCATCTCCACTGCCGCTGCAAAGGGCAGCGCATCCTCCGCCCTGCCGCCGCAGAGCGCACAGAACGCCAGCGTCAGCGCGGGGCGCAGACGTTTGCCGCCCGCCAGCAGGCTGTAGCGCATGGCTTCAAACAGCGCCTGCTGCGGCTCCTCCGGCTCGACAAAGCACTGCTGCAAATAGCCCTCAATCTCATCGGTGTAGCGGCGCAGCCGCTCGTCAAACTGATTCATCCTGCAACTCCGTTTCTACGGGCGCGCCGTCCGCGCCCTTCGTCATCTGTAAAACCTTCAGCTCCGCATTGTCCAGCAGCTTGTTGCAGGAAGCGGCCAGCGCGGTGCCCTCTTCAAAGAGCTTCAGCGCCTCTTCCAGCGCCACGTCGCCGTTTTCCATCTGCCGGACGATCTCCTCCAGCCGGGTGACCGACTGCTCAAAGGTCATGGATTCTTTTTTCATCTGCTTCCTCCAACTGTGTGATCTGCGCCTGCGCACCGCCGTCTGCAAGGGTGATGCTCACCGTTTCCCCCACTGCCAGTTCCCGCACGCTGCGCACGGGATTTCCGCCGCTGCGCACCAGACTATAACCGCGCCCCAGTACCTTCAGGGGGCTCATGGCGTCCAGCTTCGCCGTCAGGCGGACGAAGCGTTCACGGTCGCGGCTCAGGAGCCTCTGCCCCGCCGCGCACAGTCGGCGCTGGAGATAGTCCAGCACCATCCGCCGGTCATTGAGATAATTCACGGGACTGCGCAGGCAGCGCGTGGATGCAAGCGCCGCCACGCGCTGACGCTCGGTTTTCAGGCGCTTCTGCATTTGCGTCAGCAGGATTGCCTGCTGCGCAGCCAGATGCTGCCGCAGCTCGGTCTGATCCGGCACGGCCAGCTCCGCCGCGTTGGACGGCGTCGCCGCGCGCAGGTCGGCCACAAAATCCGAGATCGTGACGTCCGGCTCGTGGCCGACGGCGGAGATGACCGGAATTTCGGAATCCGCGATCGCACGCGCCACGGCTTCGTCATTGAAGGCCCAGAGATCTTCAATGGAGCCGCCGCCGCGGCCGGTGATGATCAGGTCGGCCACATGATAACGGTTGGCATAGCGCAGCGCGCTGACGATCTCCCCCGGCGCCTCCGCGCCC
>CAKUMR010000250.1 GCA_934667865.1 uncultured Oscillospiraceae bacterium
TGGAGCTATACGGTTGCAAAAGCATCAAAAAAAGCCGTAGCCTCTGAATGGAACATTTCAGAGGCTTCTCTACCAATGTCCGTAAGCAAACCCTTGAGCTCCGGGAAGGGCATGGAGTAGCGCTGGGACAGGTAGCGAAGCGACGCGCCCAACTCTCCGTCCGGCCCACCGGACACCGTTGGACTGCGAAACTGTGCTATCCGGGAAAACGGTAGAAAAGGGTCAGCTGTCCGGCGTGCTTGTCGAACTCACAGCGCTCCAGAATGGCCGCAGCCGCGCGGTAGAGCGCCTCGACTTCAAGAGCGGGGGAGGTAAGCGTATGTAGGGCGGAACACAGCGCTTCTTCGGTAAGTGGCTCCTGCCTTAACTCCGGCACTGCCGGGGAGCGTTCGGCCTCCAGCATACGGCGGCGGCTTCCGTATTCCTCCAGTGTCAGAATTCCGTTCAGATAGGCCTCGGTGAGCCGCGAGAGCTTCTGCCCGGCGCGGTGCAGCCGGGCCTTTTCCAGCGCCGCACCATCCGCGTCCGGCCGCGGCAGCGGGTGGAAGCCTATGGGTTCCGTGGCAGACAGATCCTGTCGGAGCTGCGCGAGAAGGGCGGCTTCCAGCGCAGAAGCAGAAATGTGCTGGCTGCTGCGGCAGCGCCCGCGAAGGTAGCCGCTGCATTTCATGTAGCCGCCGGAGCAGACGAGTGCCGCGCCGCAGGCGGCGCAGCGGACGATCCCGGACAGCCAGTGCTTCCGTCCGGCGGGCGGCCGCGCGCGGGTAGGACAGCGCGCCTTACGCACGTCCAGACGGCGCTGGACGGCATCCCACAATTCCTGCGGAACGAGCGGCTCATGCTGCGCTTCGGCGATGATCAGGGCGGGATGGTCAAACTGCCGCCGCGTGCGCCCGGCGGGGTTCCAGCGCAGGCGGCCAAGATAGACGGGATTGCGCAGAATGTATTCGACCGTGCGGCTTTCAAAGGAGCCGCCACGGTGGGTTGTGGCACCCAACTCTCCCAGCCAGCGCGCAAGGGTGAAGCAGCCCTCTCCGGCGGCGCAGCGCCGGAAAAGCTCCCGCACCAGCGCAGCCTCCTGCTCGTCCGGGACATAGCGGTGCGCCTGCATCCGGTAGCCGAAGGGCGGGGGCGTCTGCACCTCGCCGCGCAGCGCCTTTTCCGTCATGCCCTTTTTGACCTCCTGACTGAGGTTGATGCTGTAGGCCTCCGCGAAGCTCTCATAGATTGCCTCCATTACGCCGGAATAGCTGCCCTCGGCCAACGGCTCACGGATGGAAACCACCTCCACGCCTGCGCGCTTCAGTATGGCCTTGTAGACCACGCTGTCCTCGCGTGAGCGGGCGAAGCGGTCGAATTTGTGAACCAGAACGATGGAAAACAGCCCGGCCTTCGCATCGGAGATCATGCGCTGAAAGGCCGGGCGCTTTTCTGCGCGGCGGCCGGAGATGCCCTCGTCGGCATAGACAAAGCGGTCGTCCAGCAGAAGCCCGTGCGTCTCGGCATAGGCCTGCAGCTCACGCAGCTGGGCGGCGGGGGAGTATTCGGTCTGGTCCTCGGTCGATACGCGGATATACGCGGCGGCAATGCGCGGCATATTCCTCACCTCCGTTGACAGCCTATGCGCCGCGGCGCGAAGCATACCGGCATCAAGGAGAGAATATGCTTTGCAGCGGGAGGGGAGAAAATGCGCTGTGAGATCAAAATGAAAAGTTATGTAAACTTAAAAGGGGAGAAGGTTCCATTTGAAGCGCTTCCGGAGAAAACAAAAAAAGCCGTAGCCACGGAGCTGAAGCTCCGGTGGCTGCGGGAACTCTTCGGCGGCAGGGCCGAATTCTACGAAAAAGAGCGTCAGCGGTGGTGACAGACGCCAAGCTGATAGAAGGCCACGGCGCTGGCGGCGGCGACGTTCAGCGAGTCCACGCCGTGCATCATGGGGATGCGGACGGTGTAGTCGCAGGCTGCGATGGTCTGCGGGGAAAGTCCGTCGCCCTCGGTACCGAGCACGACGGCGAGCTTTTCCTCGGCGTCCAGCCGCGGGTCCGCAATGTGCAGAGAATCGTCCCGCAGTGCCATAGCGGCGGTGCGGAAGCCGAGATCGTGCAGGAAATCCGTCCAGTTTTCGGGCAGATAGGCCCACGGCACCTGAAAGACCGTGCCCATGCTTACCCGCAGCGCGCGGCGGTAGAGGGGATCGCTTCCTGCGCTGGTCAGCAGAACGGCCTCCATGCCGAGCGCGGCGGCGGAGCGGAAGATTGCACCAAGATTGGTGGGGTTCATGACGTTTTCCAGTACGGCGATGCGATGGGCATCTTTACAGACTGCCTCCGGCGCAGGAGGCTGCGGTCGCCGCATGGCGCAGAGCATCCCGCGCGTCAGATGAAAGCCCGTGAGTTGGGTCAGCACGTCCAGCTCGGACACGTAGACCGGGATATCCGGGCAGCGGGCCAGAATCTCTCTCGCTTTTCCGTCCACGTGCCTGCGCTCCATCAGGAAGGAAACCGGCACGCACCCGGCGTCCAGCGCCCGCCCGATGACCAGCGGGCTTTCCGCGATGAACAGCGCGTTGGCCGGGTCGGCGCGGTTGACGAGCTGATTTTCTGTCAGCCGTGCGTAGACATCCAGCTCCGGTGCCGCAAAATCTGTGATCTCAAAAATCTGGGTCATTCCGTGATTCCTCCTGCCATGTTTCCTTTATTATAATAAAGCCGGACGGGAAAAGCAAATACAACATGGAATGAGAAAAAGAAAAGTTGCTGTTGACTTTTCGACAGAATCCTGCTATATATGTGTGTGGACTACAGACAGGGAGTGCGGATATGAAGAGAGTTCTATGT
>CAKUMR010000251.1 GCA_934667865.1 uncultured Oscillospiraceae bacterium
GTCCAAGGATGCGGAATTCGCGAAAAAATGGATGTTCGGCATGGCGATGATGCTCAAAAAGGGCCTGCATCTGAATATGATCCATAACGTCGACCGGCCCTTCTCCGAGATGATGCTGGGGCTGGAGAGCTACATTCCGATGTACATGACCGGGCAGATCTCGCCCTACTACCTCAAGGGGATGCAGAATAACGTCTTCCTGCACCTGCTGCGCGCCTCCGGCTCCGCGGCGCTGGCAGGCGAGGCGATCAGCGGCTACCACGCTGACGGAAGGTACTATCTGACGAAGTCCAAAGAGGAGGTCGCCTATTATAACCGCCGCGCGGAGGAGCTGCTGGAAAACGCCTGTCCGCTGATGGACATTTACCGCGCGGAGAATGCCAAGACGCTCAACGCCTTTCTGCGGGCCGATGTGCAGACGCCGGGAAAGCGCCGCAGTATTCTCTCGTCCCTGCCGCTTTATACCATGCAGGAGGAGTATCTGCGGGAATTTCTGGCCCGCCATTGCGTAGCGGGGGAGGACAGCCAGCGTATTCTGAATTATGCGGCACTACAGCGGCAGCTTGCCGGGGAAATCCTGAAAAACGGGACGATTCAGGACGAGGTGCCCCGCCTGAGTGAGGAGGAATTTGAGAGCTACCCCATGACGCTGTCCCTGTCCGGCCTGTTCTTTGAGCAGGAGCTGCGCTACAGCTACGCAGACTATCTTGCCCATCTGGAGCAGACAAAGGACTTTGCGCAGGTGCATCCGGCCTACCGGCTGGAGCAGACCGCTTCGCATACCTTCTGTAATTTGCAGATCATTCTGCATGAGGGTCAGTGGGCGATGATCTCCAAGGGAAAATCTCCGGCGATCCACTTCGTCATCCATCATCCGAAGATGCGCGAAGCAATTGAGAATTTTGTGCCGCCTGTGGTGGAATAAGTACAAAAGAGGCATCCGCAAAGCGGATGCCTCTTTGCTGTTAAAGGATATTCACGAGGCGCGTTTTCTGAAAGCGCTCGTTCAGCCGTTCAAAGAGAACCGGCAGCCGCGTCCAGCGCGCAACGGCGTAGCCCAGCTCCGCCACGGCGACACCTGCCAGCACGTCGTAGGCGACGTGCTGCTTGGTAAAGAGCGTGGACAGAAACACGAGAACGGAGCCGACCGTACAGAGGATACTGACGGCAGCGTGATGCTTCAGGTGCTTGCAGTCATAGATGAACCGTGTGCCCAGCCACGCCACAAAGCAGTGAATGGATGGGAAAAGGTTCGTCGGCGTGTCCAGCGTGTAGATCAGCCGCATCAGGAAGCCGGCAAAATCGCTCCGCGTGACCTCCGGCCGGACGTTGGTCGTCGGCAGGAGGATGAAGAAGCACAGGCAGACGAGCTTGGCGACAAAGTCGGCCGCGACCAGACGGCAGGCGAGCTTCGACCCCTCATGCGTGGTGGTGATGTACTGGAAGGTCCAGAAAGCAAAGGTCAGAATGTAGGGGATCACCCACGCCGGGGCGAAGGGCGTCGCGCGGTCAAAGGCGGTGGTCATATCGGTCATATTGGCCGAACCGGTGAACACCTGCACCAGCTTTGGCCCGTAAAATGCGAGAATATTCATCAGCCCCGTCGTGATCAGGGGAAAAATCGCATAAGCGGGAATCAGTTTGCGCCAAAAGCGTCGAAACAAAAAAATCACCTCGTTTTTTGCAGATTGCGCCCATTATAAACAGATACGGCGCGAATGTCAAGCATTCAGTGCTTTTCGCGGAAGGCGAAGAAGCGCTGCCCGAGATAGTTGAAGCCGACAAACAGGCACATTCCGGCGAGCATCGCGACGTTATCGCGCACCTTTTCCGCTGCGCCGGAAAGAATCAGGCGAATGAGTGGCTTGGCAAGGCCATAAGCAAGGCCGTAGCATACGGCGATGTTCAGCGCAAAGCGCAGCACGACCTGCCGGCCGCCCTGCGTGTATTTGAAGGTAAAGTAGCGATTGAGAAAATAGCTCATCACGCTGGCCAGCACATAGCTGATCGCCGTGGCCGGCCAGTAGCTCAGACCGCCGAGGTTGTACAAAAGGAACATCAGTCCGTTGCCGACCAGCGTGTTCAGAACGCCGACCAGCAGGAATTTCCAGAGCTTTTCGTCAAATAATGCCAGAATCTTTTTCTTCATTTGGCTTCCTCCGTGTCCCAGCAGCGCCAGACTGCGCCGTCCGACGCTGCGGTGAAAATGGACTGTCCGTCGATGCTGACGCATTGCAGCGTTACGGTGAGGCTTTTCAGCCCGCAGGCGCTGGCGATCTCCAGTGAGATCATCCGCAGCGTGTCCAGATGGCTCTCCGGCGACAGATCGCCCTCGTAGACGCTGCCGCCGGCGCGGCAGGCGGCGTCGTAGGCCATCGTGCTGGACAGGGTCATGGTCAGCGTGTTTTTGCTTTCGTCATAGGAAAACGGCGCGTACTGCGCCCAATGCTCCTGCGCGTAGCTCTCGACGGACGCGGGCGCCTTTGCGCCGCAGGCGGCAAGCAGCAGAAGCGCGGCCAGAAGCAGAATGATCGGAATTCGTTTCTTCATGCAAAAGTCCTCCTGCGGCTATTCTACCGCAGAAGGACGAAAAAGTAAAGGCCGTTCGCACTCAGACCTCATCCTGCCCCTGCAGGCAGGCGTTGGCGAGAATGTGGGCAAACTGCTCGTGGTAGGTTTTCTCCTGCTCCGCCGCGCAGCGGATGGTCACGGCATAGTAATGCGTCCCGTCGAAAAACAGCGTGCCGCTGCATGCAAGCTCGGCCTCGTCGCCTGCGGCAGTCCATGCGTACTGGTACTGCTCCACGGGGTAGCGGTCAAGGGAGATCGGACAGAGG
>CAKUMR010000252.1 GCA_934667865.1 uncultured Oscillospiraceae bacterium
GCGCTGCTTCCGACGATTCCAAGCAGCCTGCGGAAGAAACTGTCCTGACCATCCCGTCCTACATGGTCGGCGAGAACATCGGTGCCGTGTATTTCGAGCCGGCCGTCGCACGCTTCAACGAGAAGTATGCAGGTACTTACAAGATCGTCCTCGAGCAGGTTTCCGAGGATGACTACTTCCAGCAGATGTCCATGCTGGCACAGGCCGGCAAGCTCCCGCTGCTCATCTGTGGCGCTCCCGGCGGCGCAGCCGACTTCGTCAACACCGTTCTGGTTCCCCAGAAGCTGTACTATCCGATGAATGACTTCCTGAACAGCCATTCCGAGATCAAGAACCTGTGCCTCGATTCCTCCGTGAGCTTCAGCACGCTGGAAAGCGGCGACATCGTCGGCGTCCCCGCCGTCTATGTCCCGACCGTCGGCCTGTTCTACAACGAAGACCAGTTCAAGCCCTCCAAGGACATCGGCTCCATGACCATGGATGAGTTCCTGACCGAGCTGGGCGAGAAAAAGTTCGCTTTCCAGACCGTTGACAACGCATGGACCTCCATGCTCTTCCTCTCCGCCCTCATCGCCAATGAAGAAGGCGGCGCAGAGCTGCTGGCCGAATACGACGGCAAGTTCCTCTACGACTACAACCAGCCCTGCATCATCAATGCAGTCAAGAAGCTCCAGAGCATCTGGGCGACCAACGCCGCTTCCAACTCCCTCGGCGCTGCCTATGCCGACGCTGCCAACGCTTTCCTGAGCAACAGCGCCGCCGTTATCTGCAACGGCCCGTGGATGAACTCCGAGTTCGGTGCTGACAAGGCCTCCGGCTGGAGCAACGGCTTCGACGGCGCGAAGGTCCATGGCGCTGCCTACCCCGGCAATGTTGCACTGGCCAACACCGCTGCCTATGGTCGTTGGATCGTGACCAACAACTACCAGAGCGAGGAAGAACTGAACTGCGCGCTTGCTTTCATCGAATTCCTGTACAGCCAGGAGGAGCTGGAAGCCTTCATGCTGATCGAAGGCGGCCAGTGCCCGAAGATGAACTACACCGAGGAGTTCAAGACTCAGCTGAGCACCAGCACCCTGCTCGCAGAGCAGTCCGCCGCGATCAACGCTGACACCACCATCGTCCCGAACGTGGCCACCATCATGCCCGCGTCCGTGGGCAATCAGGTGTTTGCGGCCGACCTTATTCAACTGGTCAACGGCACGATGACTGCTGAAGAGTTCTGCAACGACCTGAGCGTCAAGGCAGAGGAAACCAAGTAATCAGCTTCCTTCAAAAGTAAGCTCCTAGCCTCTCCTCCCTGCTTCGGCAGGGAGGAGAGAAAAAGTCTGGATGGATTCCCAGACCCCATGATTCTGCAACAGCGAAAGGAGAACCGACGGTGAAAAAGAAAAGATCGCTGCGCTATGGCCGCCTGGAGCGGAAGGACTTCAAGTGGATTTATTTATTTTTACTCCCTTCGCTGGTCGTTTTTGCGCTTTTCTACGCGGAACCCATTTTCGTGCTCATCCGCACTTCCTTTACAAAATGGGACGGCTTTAACCCGCCGAGCTTCATCGGCCTGAAAAATTACGTCCGCCTGTTTACCAACAGCGCGGCCAGTATGTCCTTAAAGAATCTTCTCTACTGGACGCTCATCGCCCTCGTGGTTCATGTGGGCTATGGCGTCGTCGTGGCCTTTATCTGGTTCTTCAAGCCGAAGGGCTGGAAGCTGAGCCGCGCGGTGTACATGATCCCGAACGTGATCTCGCCTGCGGCCTTTGCGCTGATCTTCCGTTTTCTGCTGAACAACGAGGTCGGCACCCTGAATGTGATCATCCGCAAGATATTCCCGGAATTCAACGTACAGTGGTTTTCCGTATCGCCCTATGCCTTCTGGGCGGTGACGTTTATCTGGCTTTTCTATGCGGTCGTTGTTTCGCTGGTCGTCTACAATGACCTGATGGCGATCCCCTCCTCCCTGACGGAGGCGGCCAAGCTCGACGGCGCGTCGAGCTGGCATATCATCCGCCATATCTATCTTCCCCTGTGCCACAACTCCATCGGCACGGCGATCATCTGCTCCATCACCTCGCGTATCGCCATGTACGAGGCGATCGCCCTGACCACCTCCGGCGGTCCGGGCAGCGACACGATGAGCCTGTCCGTTTTGATGATGCGCGCAATTTCGGATTATAACTACGGCTTCGCCAACGCCATCGGCGTGGTGATGTTCCTCTTTGGAATCCTGGTTTTGCTGGTCGTCAACAAGGTCTGCCGCATGGGCAAGGCCGACTACTGAGAGGAGGCTGCCGCTTGAAACCGAAAAAAGATATAAAATGGCTCCTTGTCCGCATTTTCATGTATTTCATTCTGGTGTTTACCGTTGCGATCTCCGTGTTCCCGGTCCTGTGGGTCCTGTTCTCCTCGTTCAAGACCAATTCGGAGATTCTCAGCGGCGCGTTCACGCTGCCGTCGAGCCTGCGCACCGCGCTGGAGGCCTATTCCTACATCTTTGAAAAATACAATTTCGTTTCCTATTTCTTCCATTCTCTGCTGGTTTCGCTCGGATCGACCTTTGTGTCGCTGCTGATCTATTCCATGGCGGGCTACGCCCTGTCGAAGTTCCGTTTTCCGGGCAGAAACCTGCTGTTCACGCTCTTTACGATCACACTGCTCGTACCGGCGACGGCAAAGGCACAGCCGATCTTCTCGCTGATCGTCCGCATGGGGCTGATCAACACGCTCAGCGGTCTTTCCATGGTCTATGTTTCCAGCGGGATGGCGATGTCGCTCTTCATCCTGCGCGCGGCCTTCCTGTCCGTGCCGAAGGGGCT
>CAKUMR010000253.1 GCA_934667865.1 uncultured Oscillospiraceae bacterium
CTCAACGGCCTGGAGGGCGTGACCGTCGTGACCTACGCGGCATCCAGAACGCCGTGGAATCAGAACACGCGCGAGTCCTTTGACTGGAACGTCCAGCGCCATACGCTGTTCTCTGTGGATGAGACCACCGACGGCTGGGGCAGCATCTACGCGGGCATTTATTCCGACGCGATCTCCGCGCGCTTCGGCACGGGCACGGCCAACGACTACGGCTTCCGCGCCAAGCGCACCGAGTCCACCGAGGGCTTCACCGCCACGAGCATCCGCTGGAGCGGCAGCACCAAGGTCTACGACGTGCAGGTCAACGGTGCGGCCTTCGGCACCGGCGAATCCAAGGGCAGTGTAACAAACAACAACAAGGACATCTTCTATTTCGGCACCGGCAAGCGCAACACCTACTGGACGGGCGATGTCTGCGACATTCTGGTCTATGACCGCGTCCTGACCGACGAGGAGCTGGTCGATGTCAACGAGTATCTCCGCGAGCTCTACGAGCCGAAGGACAAGTCCGTCGCCACCGACGGCCTGATCTTCTGGCTGGATGCCTCCGAGGGCGTGGAGAAGGACGCCTCCGGCAAGGTCACCAAGTGGGCCTCCCGCACGGGCAGCACCGCCGCAGCCGCAAAGAAGGGTACTGTGACCCTGAAGGAAAATGCCTCCAACGGCAAGCCCGGCGTGTACTTCGGCGGCAGTGACGTTATGCAGATGGCGCTGGCCGACGGCCGCCTGAACGGCCTGACCGGCGCGACCGTCATCACCTATGCCGCTCCGGAAAGCAGTTGGAAATACAATGCAGGCAGTAGTCTTGCATGGAATGTGCAGCGCAGATCTCTGTTCTATGTGGACGAGGCCGGCAGTTGGGGCAGCTTCTTTGCCAGCGTCTACACCGACGCAGTTGCGGCACGCTTCGGCACAGGTATTGCCAACGACTACGGCTTCAGCGCCGAGCGCAAGAGCGCATCGACTTCCTACGGCACGACAGCCATCCGCTGGAACGGCACTACCTACGAGGCAACGGTTGACGGCGCTGCCTTCGGCACCGGCACTTCAAAGGGCAATGTAACAAAGAACAACAAGAATACTGTCTACCTCGGCACCGGCAAGGACGACACCAACTGGAAGGGCACGCTCTGCGAGCTTCTGGTCTATGACCGCGCACTGACGGATGCAGAGATGGAAAGCATCGTCAACTATCTCGATGCCAAATACACCGAAAAAGCCGAGCCGGAGATCCGCGTTACGGACGTGTATCTCAAGGAGGATGGCGAACAGCTCACGCTCCACCGCGGCGAAAACTGGATTCTGACGGCGGCGGCGGTTCCGGCCAATGCCGTGGACACCGCGCTGACCTTCTCGTCCTCCGATCCCAAGGTCGTCACGGTGGACGAAACCGGTAAGCTCACCGCAGTCGGCCTCGGCTATGCCACCGTGACCGTCACAACCAGAGACGGCGGCTTCAGCGCATGGTGCGGCGTCAGTGTCGAGCGCACCGAGGCGGAAAAGCTGTGGCAGAACATTCAGGACATCGCCGCATGGGCAGGCAAGCAGGATCCGGCCGCCTATGCCAACTGGGATGAAATGCAGAAGGCGCTGGATGCGATCCGGACCGTTTCCGAATCCAGCAGCCTTGAAGAACTGACGCCTGTCTATCAGGCGCTGCGCACAGCCATGCTGAACCTGCTTGAAAAGGTCGACTACCGCTTCTCCAAGGAAAGCACGGACCAGACCGTCGAGGCAGGAACCGCACTTGAACTGATTGTCCTCCCGTCAAGTGAGCACTTCCTCAGCGTGCAGGTGGACGGCGCGCCGCTGGATGCGGCGGACTACACGCCGGAAACCGCAGCCGAAGGCCTGAAGCTCACGCTCAAGCCGGAATTCACGGCAGCCCTCGGTCTGGGCAGCCACACGGTCAAGGCGCTCTTTGTCAACGGCGAAGCCGCGACCGGCTTCACGACCATCCGTTCGGTCACGGGCGTGACGCTCGAGCCGCAGACGGCGGAGCTGACCGTCGGCGAAACGCTGACGCTCAACGCAGCCGCACAGCCCGCGGATGCAACGAACGCAAAGCTGACCTTCACCAGCAGCGACCCGGCAGTCGCCGCCGTGGACGAGAACGGCGTTGTGACCGCACTGACACCCAGTGAGGCCGTCATCACCGTTACCACGCAGGACGGCGGCTTCACGGCAAGCTGCAAGCTGACCGTCAAGGCTGCGCTCTGCAAGCACGAGCACACGGCGCTGGAAAACGAGAAAAAGCCCACCTGCACGCAGGACGGCTACTCCGGCGACCTCGTCTGCAAGGATTGCGGCGAAACGCTCAAGAAGGGCGAAGTGCTGGCCAAGATCGGCCACAGCTACTCCCACGGTGTCTGCACCGTCTGCGGTGACAAGATCGCAGCGCCTGCCACCGGCGACGGCTTCCCGCTGCCGCTTGCACTGGCCGTGACTGTCGTAAGTCTGAGCGTTCTGGCAGTTCTCGTGCTCATGAAGAAGCGCAAAGGCTCCGTATAAATCCAATTTGCACTACGAATCAAGAAGCGCCCTGCCGCATGGTAGGGCGCTTCTCTAAAACTTTATAAAAACCAGCGGCTGCATAAAACAGCCGCTGCGATTATCTACTTTTCCACCCGGACTTCAAGCTGCGGGAACGGGATGGTGATCCCCTGCGCGTCAAATTCCCGGCGGATCTCTTCGTTGAGCGCAAATTTTGTGGCAACATAATCTGCGCTCTTTACCCAGAGCTGCAAATAATACTGCACGCTGCTGTCCTGAAATTCGCTGAGATAGACGACAGGCTCCGTGCCCTCCAGA
>CAKUMR010000254.1 GCA_934667865.1 uncultured Oscillospiraceae bacterium
AAAGCATAGGCGACAAGGCCTACGGCAACATGATCCTCGGTATCCCCGGCGGCGCGGAGGCCATGCGGCGCGCGACGCAGTACCTCAAGGCGATCCCCGACATCCTGGTAGAGGAGGTAGGAAACCATGCTGAATAGCTTTCTTGCATCGGAAACCGTACAGAACGCACTGGAGATTCTGAAAACGCAGTTTCCGCTGGCGATCTGGGAAACGGTCTATGTGACCATTCTCTCCACCTTTTTTGCCATTCTGATCGGTCTGCCGCTGGGCGTGCTGCTCGTGGCAGGCGAGGACGGAAAAATTCTGCGTGTGCCGCGCTGGCTGCTGCACGTTCTGAATGTTATCATCAACCTGCTGCGCTCCGTCCCCTTCCTGATTCTGATGATCATGGTCTTCCCTCTGACGCGCCTGATCATCGGCACAGTCGTCGGCACGCCCGCGACCATCGTGCCGCTGGTCATCGCCGCTTTTCCCTTCATCGCCCGTCTGGTGGAGGGCAGCCTGCGTGAGATCAACCCCAATATCATTGAAACCGCGCAGAGTATGGGCGCTTCTCCCCTGCAAATTATTGTCAAGGTGATGCTGCCGGAGGCCGTCCCCTCGCTCATCTCCAACGCAACCATCGCCATCACGACCGTCCTCGGCTACTCCGCGATGAGCGGCGCCATCGGCGGCGGCGGTCTGGGCAAGATCGCCATCAACTACGGCTACAACCGCTATCAGTACCTTGTTATGGCCTTTGCCGTGGTGTTCCTGATCCTGCTCGTGCAGATCTTCCAGAGCCTCGGCACCAAGCTCGCCGTCAAGTGCGACAAGCGCCTGAAATAAGTTCTTATCCGTAGGGAACAGTCTTGACTGTTCCGCCGTGCAGGCACTGGCAAGAACGGAAATGCCAACAGCGGTGCGGTCAAGACCGCACCCTACGTATCGATTCGGAAATCTGCCAGCGTTTTATATGCCGGTTCAAAATTCCGGCCGCACCTGTAGAGAACGCTCTTGAGCGTTCCGTCAACCCCTCCGGCGCTTCGCGCCACCTCCCCTTGCACAGGGGAGGCTTTGGACTGTTCCTCCATGCAGGCGCCTCAAATCATAAACCAAAGGGCCTCCGAAATCTTCGGAGACCCTCTTGATTTACCCACTCGGTTGGTGGTATACTAAGGAAAAACATCGGTCAACGCAGCGTCCGAATAAGAAGTGCAGGTCATATTCTGCGAGAATTCACTATTTACCGCCATTTGCCAAAGTTTTCCCCGGAACAGAGCATCATTTCTTATGCAGCCACAGCCAAAAGGAGGCTTTTTATGATTTCGACGAAAGGCCGCTATTCTATCCGCATTCTTCTCGACCTCGCGGAGCACCGCAACGGCAGCTATATCCCGATGAAGGAGGTTGCCGCGCGGCAGGAAATTTCCCTGAAATACATTGAAAAGCTCATGCCCGCCCTGAAGGGTGCCAGACTGATCGAAAGCAGCCACGGCATCGGCGGCGGCTACCGCCTCACGCGCGAGCCGGAGCAGTACACGCTGTGGGAGATCCTGCAGCTTGCGGAGGGCGACCTCGCGCCGGTGTCCTGCCTACAGGAAAACGCGGCGGTGTGCGACCGCGCCGCGGAGTGCCGGACGCTCCCGGTCTGGAAAAACTACTACAAGCTGACGAAGGATTACTTTTCCGGCATCACGCTGGCCGACCTGATGGACACGCCCTCCGCCGATAATTATGTGATTTAGTTATAAAATGTGCCCCGGTAAAACCGGGGCACATTACAGGCTGTCAAAAAAACCTATCGAACCGAGAGTTTCGGAGGGAAGGAAAGAGTGAAAGGGAACCGTCAGGGTTCCCTTTCGCGTTCAATAACCCGCCGCAGCGGCCAAAATTGCAAAATAAAAATACAAAATTCAGATTTTGCAATTTTGCAGGCAGGTTGTCAAAAAAGTCCAAAAGGACTTTTTTGACAACCTGAAATGTGCCCCGGTATGCACTGAAGTGATAAAATAATGGTAGACACGAAAGTGCCTACCATTACTTTTTTCGCAAATTATTCCGCAAACAGCGGGGTGGAGAGATAGCGGTCGCCGGTGTCCGGCAGCAAAACGACGATGTTCTTGCCTGCGTTCTCCGGGCGCTTGGCCAGTTCAATGGCCGCCCAGACCGCCGCGCCGGCGGAAATGCCGACCAGCACGCCCTCGCGCCGGCCGATCTCCCGCCCGGTGGCAAAGGCCGCCTCGTTCTCCACGGGGATGATCTCGTCGTACACCTTCGTGTCCAGCACCTCCGGGGCAAAACCCGCACCGATGCCCTGGATCTTATGCGGACCTGCGACGCCGGTGGAAAGGAAGGCGGAGCTCTTCGGCTCGACCGCAACGACCTTGACCTCCGGGTTCTTCGATTTCAGATACTGTCCCACGCCGGTGATGGTGCCGCCGGTGCCGACGCCCGCGACAAAGAAATCGACCTTGCCGCCGGTGTCCTCCCAGATCTCCGGGCCGGTGGTTTCAAAATGCGCCTTGGGGTTGGCCGGATTGACAAACTGTCCGGGGACGAAGCTGTTCGGGATCTCCGCGGCCAACTCGTTCGCTCTGGCGATCGCGCCCTTCATGCCCTTGCTGCCCTCGGTCAGAACCAGCTCTGCGCCGTAGGCGCGCATCAGCTGGCGGCGTTCGACGGACATCGTCTCCGGCATGACAATAATGATGCGGTAGCCCCGCGCCGCCGCGACGGACGCAAGGCCGATGCCGGTGTTGCCGGAAGTCGGCTCGATGATGACGGAGCCCTCCTTCAGCAGACCCTTGGCCTCGGCGTCGTCTATCAT
>CAKUMR010000255.1 GCA_934667865.1 uncultured Oscillospiraceae bacterium
AGATTGGGATGGACCTGCTCCGCCAGACGGTAGCTCTCCTGCATGGCAGCTTCCATTTCCGGATTCGGATACTCACAGGTAGTAAAGTCGCCGTCCGGCTGCTCCTGCACGGAAACCACACTGACCTCCACGCCGGTTCTTGCAAGAACCGTGCGCACCGGGACGTTGCCCGCGCCGTGCAGCGGCGTATAGACGATGCGCAGCCCGGCAGCCGGTTCGTCCGTCAGACGCTCGGCCATGACCGTGCGGTAGTAGTTCTCCCAGAGCTCGTCCGAGATATACTCCACGCTTCCGCGCTGCATCGCTTCCTCAAAGGTCAGCTTGGGCTGGATGAAATACGGCGTTTCGGAAATCGCACGGAACACGCGCGAGGCCGGCTCGTCGGTCATCTGGCAGCCATCCGGGCCATAGCACTTAATGCCGTTATACTTGCCGGCGTTGTGGCTGGCAGACACAACGATGCCCGTCCCGCAGCCGAGCTGGCGCACGGCAAAGGACACCATGGGCGTCGGCGCAAGCACGCGGTAGACAAAGACGTGTACTCCCGCCTCGGCAAGTGCGACCGCGCAAATCTCCGCAAAGCGGCGGGAATTGTGGCGGGAATCATAGCCGATGGCACAGCGAAGCGGCAGACCGGAGCCGGTGAGCCACGCGGCAAGCCCCTGCGCGGTGCGGCGCACCGTGAAGGAATTCATCCGGTTGGTGCCGAGGCCCATTACGCCGCGGATGCCGCCCGTACCGAATTGCAGCTCCTCGCCGAAGCAGCTTTTCATTTCGGTTTCATCGCTGGAAAGTTCTTTCAGTTTTCTGAGGTCGCCCTCGCACAACGGGGCGGTCTTGCACCAGATCTGATAGCGTTCTAGGTAGTTCATGGAAGCCTCCCGATATTCTATGGATAAAAAACAGGTCAATGGGCATTGACCTGTTTTGTTTGAGGATCAGACGTCCTCAATGATGGCGGAATTGTTTCTCGCCTGCGGATTGACCAGCGCGCGGAACTTGGAGCGGGAGTCGCGGATCTCGGAAAGCGCCTCTGCCACAGCTTCCTCGGTGCGGCGCAGGGAATCGTCGACGTAGTCGTTTGTGACCTGCTTGAGCTCCTTGATCTTGTCCTGCGCAGCGCGGACCATGTCATTGGCCTGCGTCTTGGCTTCGTTATAGATCGCCTCCTGCGACACGAGCTGGCGCGCCTGCGCCTGTGCGGCCTTGAGGATGTTCTCCGCCTCGCGCTTGGCGTTGGTGATCAGCTCACCGCGGGACTCGACAATGGTCTTGGCCTGCTTCAGCTCGCCCGGGAGCTGATTGCTGATCTCGTCCAGAAGATCCAGCACACGCTCGCGCTCAAGTGCGCATTTATCGCTGCTGAAGGGAACGCTGCGTGCGTCCTGAACCATCTCATACAGAGTACCGATCACTTCTTCAATGCTATGTTCGTTCATCGTACTTCCTCCTTGTACTTTCTGCGTTGCAAAATTCTTTCCCTGAATTCCGGAATGATCTCTTCCGGCAGCAGACCGGTCAGGTCCGCGTCATAGTAGCCCATTTCCTTGATCACGCTGGAGCTGAGATACATATACTGGTGCTCTGCCGTCAGGAACAGCGAATCCAGCTCCGGATTCAGCTTGCGGTTGATCATCGCCATCTGGAACTCTTTTTCAAAATCCGAGCCGGCGCGCAGGCCCTTGATGATCGTGCAGCAGCCGTGCGCGGCGGCGTACTCCGCCAGCAGGCCGTCATGCGCGTCCACGCGCACGTTCGGCAGCCCGGCGGTCACGCGCGCAAGCTGGCTGCGGCGCTCCTGCAGGCTGAACATCGGCTGCTTCTCGCTGTTGACCATCACGCACACGATGACCTCATCAAACAGCCGCGAAGCGCGGGTGATGATGTTCAGGTGGCCCTTGGTCACGGGGTCGAAGCTGCCGGGATAAACGGCTATTTTCATGTAATATCCTCTCGCGGCTCCCTGCGGAACAGCGTTATTGTTGTTTTCCCGTAATTGTAGTCCTTCGAGCGCGTCAGGCCGGGAAGCTCCAGCTCCAGCAGCTTGCCACGGGGACGTTCTGTGATAATTATACCACCATCCGCCAGAATGTCAATTTCGGAGATGCGCAAAATTGCATTTTCCAGAGATTTTTCTGCATATGGCGGGTCCAAAAAGATCAAATCAAAGCGTTTCGTGCACCGGTCGAGGTAGGCCAGATAATCGCCGCAGTAGATTTCGGCACGGTCCGACAGATGCGTCCGCCGTAGATTCTCCCGGACGAGCCCGACCGCATCGGCGCGCTGATCAACGAACACCGCGTGCGCCGCGCCGCGGCTCAGAGCCTCAATGCCAAGCTGCCCGGTTCCGGCGAAGAGGTCGAGCACTTCCCCGCGGATCTCATATTGAATCACATTGAACAGCGCCTCTTTGACCCGGTCGGCCGTCGGGCGGGTATTCATCCCCTCCGGGGTTTTGAGATTCGTCCCTCTGGCGGTGCCTGTAATCACTCTCATGATATCACTCCTGTGAATGGAAATAGTCATAGACTGCCTGCGCCGCCGGCTGCGGCAGACATTCCCGCAGCGCCGCAAGGTCGGCCTCGCGGATGGCGGCGACGGATCTGAACTTCCGCAGCAGCAGGTTGCGGCGTTTTTCTCCGATGCCCTCGATTGCGTCGAGGGACGAGCCGCGGACGTGTTTGCTCCTGAGCTGGCGGTGGTAGGTAATGGCAAAGCGGTGCGTTTCTTCCTGAATCCTGCCGATCAGGGCAAAGACGGCGGGGCTTGCCTGAATGCCGATCTCCTCGCCCTGCGGAGTGACGAGCG
>CAKUMR010000256.1 GCA_934667865.1 uncultured Oscillospiraceae bacterium
TACGAACGCATTGACCGCGAAAAGGTGGGCAAGGGCTACGCCCTTGATGCCCTGCTGGGGCACATTGCGCAGGACGAGCCGGAGGGCTTTGACGGCTACTTCGTCTTTGATGCGGATAACCTCCTGCGTCCGGATTACATCGAGCGGATGAACGAAACCTTCTCCGACGGACACGACATCGTGACGAGCTACCGCAATTCCAAGAATTACGGCGATAACTGGATCTCGGCCGGCTACGGGCTGTGGTTTCTGCGCGAATCGAAATACCTGAATCATGCGCGGATGCTGCTGGGAACAAGCTGCGCCATCTCCGGCACGGGCTTCCTTTTCAGCCGCAGGGTGCTGCTGGAGCAGGGCGGCTGGCCCTTCCATCTGCTGATCGAGGACATTCAGTTCTCCGTTTCCCACATTCTGGATGGCTACAAGATCGCCTTCTGTCCGCAGGCCGAGCTGTTTGACGAGCAGCCCGTGACCTTCCGCCAGTCGTGGCATCAGCGGATGCGCTGGTCGCGCGGCTATCTTCAGGTGCTGTGCCGCTATGGGCTGAAGCTCTGCGGGGGGATGTTCAAAGGGAGCTTCTCGTGCTATGATATGTCCATGAACATCCTGCCGGCATTTCTGTTTTCCATACTCTGCACCGTGAGCAATCTGACGCTGATCACCACGCAGCTTGTTGAGGGAGCAAACGCAGCGGCGCTGCTTTCCCTGCTGCAAATGCTCAGCTCCATGTACCTGACGCTGTTTTTCATCGGCGCGATCACGACGGCAACGCAGTGGAAAAAGATCCATACGGCGGCATGGAAGAAAATCCTCTACGCCTTTACCTTCCCGGTGTTCATGTTCACCTATATTCCGATCTCGATTGCTGCGATTTTCACCAAGGTGCAGTGGAAGCCCATTCAGCACAGCGTCACAGCCGAGCAGGTCGCATCGGAGCTCATTCATCGGTAAGGAGAAACGGCTATGTATAAGATTCTGGTCTGTGATGACGAAAGGGATATCGTTTCCGCGCTGCGTATTTATCTGACCTCGGACGGCTATCAGGTTTTTGAGGCTTACAGCGGCGCGCAGGCGCTGGAGGTGTTGGAAAAGGAGGACATCCATCTTGTACTGCTGGATGTCATGATGCCGCAGATGGACGGCCTGACCGCGCTGGCGCGCATCCGGCAGGTGAGCAACGTCCCGGTCATCCTCCTGACAGCCAAGTCGGAGGACACCGACAAGATCCTCGGCCTCAATGTTGGGGCGGACGATTATGTGACCAAGCCCTTCAACCCCGTAGAGCTGCTGGCGCGTGTGCGCTCTCAGCTGCGGCGGTATTTGCAGCTCGGTGGGGGACAGGTCCGGCCCTCGCAGATCGTCATCGGCAGCATCGCGCTGGACGACGACGCGAAGGCGGTCACGCTGGACGGCGAGCCGGTTTCCCTCACGCCGCGGGAATACGACATTCTGAAGCTGCTGATGCAGAATTCCGGCACGGTATTCGCGCCGAAGGAGATCTACCGCCGCATCTGGGGCGAAGAGCCATACGGCGCAGAAAATGCGGTGGCGGTGCATATCCGCCATTTGCGCGAAAAACTGGAGATCAATCCGGCCGACCCGCATTATCTGAAGGTGGTCTGGGGACAGGGCTATAAAATGGAGCGTGAAGTGCGATGAAAAAACTGAAATCGAGTCTTGCGGCTAAGGCGGCTGCGATCTTCCTGCTGGTGGCGATGCTTGCGGTTGCGGCGGGGGCGGTCGTCGGGACGGTCGCTCTGGCCGGGTATGACAGCTATCTGGATAACGGGGACAGAATCCGCGAAGCCTTTCTGCATACCGTTGTTTCCAACGCTTCCGTGGATCTGCAAACGCTGCTCGGTGCGCTGGCGCAGACAAAAGGCGGCGAGAGCGAGGAAATGCTTGTAGCGTATTACGAGGAAAAGTATTCTCCCGAAAACTCCAACCTCTGCATCCGCGTGACGGACGAGGACGGCCGGGTGGTGTTTTCCAACCGGGACTACACCGGCTATCTGGTGGAAACGGAGCAGGTGCGGGAATTCACTTTCCCGACGAACGAGTACTACAGTACCCGGACAAAGACCTTTGGCAGCGTGGATCAGGTGTATGAATATCTGAATTTTGCAAGCGACTGCTACCTGAGAGATTACAGCGAGGAAGGCGGAAAGGTCGTTGCGGAATTTACCGTCGTCACAACGGAAAGCACCGCCCTGACGCTGCACATCGCGGTGGCGGAAACCATGCAGGCAAAGGACGCCTGCTCCCGTTCGGTGAAGCTTGCGAACAAGCTCGTTTCTCTGCAAAAATATCTCCTGCCGATTGCTATCACGGCGCTGTGCATAGCGATTGCATTGTTTGTGTTTCTGCTGTGCGCGGCAGGACACAAGGCCGGCGTGGAGGGCATCCGCCTGAACTGGGTGGATCGGATCCCGTTTGATCTGTATCTGGCCATCTTCATCGCGCTGTTCTGCGGCAGCGTGGCGCTCTGGGATGCGTTTTCCTATAATTCTACCGTGCGCTTGATACTGGCCGCAGCACTCGCCCTTGTCTGGGCTTTCCTGTGGCTGTCGCCGGTTTTGAGCTTTGCCGCGCGCATCAAGGTCGGGAGCTGGTGGAGAAATACGGTGATCTTCTATGTTTTGCGCTTTCTCTGGCGTGCGCTTTGTAAGATCGGCCGTGGGATCCGGTATATCTGCCTGCATCTGCCTCTGGTTTGGCGGACGGCGCTGGTGTGTGCCGGAATCACCGCTCTGGAACTGATTTTCCTGTTTTCCGATTATCTTAGCGGGCCGTTCTGGCT
>CAKUMR010000257.1 GCA_934667865.1 uncultured Oscillospiraceae bacterium
GTTCACCTCGCCCCTGACGCAGATCGCGCAGGGCATGACCAATTTGCAGACCGCCTCCGCCTCCGCGCACCGCATCTTCGACTTTCTTGAGAGCGAGGAGCTGCCCGACGAGAGCGAAAAGACGCAGTCTCTTTCTCAGGTGCGCGGCCACGTCCGCTTCGACCACGTCCGCTTCAGCTATCCGGACACGCCGGACAAGATCATCATCAAGGATTTCTCCGCCGAGGTGCAGCCCGGACAGAAGGTCGCCATCGTCGGCCCGACCGGCGCCGGCAAGACCACGATGGTCAACCTGCTGATGCGCTTCTTCGAGCTCAACGGCGGCAGCATTTCCATCGACGACGTGCCGATCTGCGATATGCACCGCGAGGAGGTGCACAGGCTCTTCGGCATGGTTTTGCAGGACACGTGGCTGTTTGAGGGCACCGTGCGCGAAAATCTCGTGTACAACATGCAGGGCATCACGGACGAGCAGCTCATGCGTGTCTGCCGCGCCTGCGGGCTGGATAAATTCGTCCGTTCTCTGCCGAATGGCCTGGACACGGTGCTCTCGGAGAGCACGAGCATCTCCGCCGGGCAGAAGCAGCTTCTGACCATCGCCCGCGCCATGCTCCAGAACGCACCCATGCTGATCCTCGACGAGGCAACTTCCTCCGTGGACACCCGCACGGAGCTGCTGATTCAGCGCGCAATGGACGAGCTGACGAAGGGCCGCACGAGTTTTGTCATCGCGCACCGCCTTTCGACGATCAAAAACGCCGATCTCATCCTCGTGATGCGCGACGGCGACGTGATCGAAAGCGGCACGCACGACGAGCTGATGCAGCGCGGCGGCTTCTATGCCGAGCTGTACAACAGCCAGTTTGAGCAGGCCTCCTGAAAATATGACTTCCCGCGCAGGTCTCCCGTCCTGCGCGGTTTTTTTTCGTCCCTGCGGAATTCGGTTGCATTTTCCCGCGGTCTGTGCTATGATGGAGCTGATGTTAGAACCAGTTCTAACACAGATTCTAAATGAGGTAACCACATGGGAAGCAGATACGAAAAAGAGGAATCGCGCAAGAAAATTCTCTCGGCCTGCGTGCGCCTGTTCTGGGTGCAGGGCTTTCACAGAACGCCGCCGAAGCAGATCTTTCAGGAGGCCGGTGTCAGCGCCGGGACCTTCTACAATCTCTATAAATCCAAGGCAGACGTGCTGACGGAGCTGACGGACTTCATGTTCAGCCAGCAGTTCGGCGTCGCCGAAAAGCTCTCCGCGGGCGGCGCAAGCCCGGCGCTGGTATACGCGCTGGAAACCTCCATCCAGCTGGCGCTGACGGAGCTGAACGAGAATCTGCGGGAGATTTACATAGAGGTCTACACGCAGCCGGGTATTTTAGAGCGCATCCGCCAGAAAACGACCGCCGAATTGCAGCGCATCTTCAGCCCCTATCTGCCGGGGCGCAGCGCCAGCGATTTCTACGAGATGGAGATCGGCACGGCCGCCATCATGCGCGGCTACATGGAGCGCCCCTGCGACCTGTACTTCACGCTTGAGCGGAAGCTCGAATGTTTCCTTCGCATGACCCTTACCGTCTATCACGTCCCGGAGGCGCAGATCTCCGAGATCCTGCAAACCATCGCCGCACTGGATATCCGCACGATCGCGGACTCCGTCATGCAGCGGCTCTTCACGGCCCTGCAAATGAAGTATGAATTCACGCTGACCGACAAGGAGGAACCGAAATGAAAAAACGCCTGCTCAGTATTCTGCTCACCGTCTGTCTGCTGCTGTGCCTGATCCCGGCCACAGCCTTTGCCGAGGGTGGGATGCAGATCTTTGTCAAAACCCTGACAGGACGCCACATTACCCTGAATGTTGAACCCACGGACACCATTGCGGCCGTTAAGATCAAGATTCAGGAAAAGGAAGGTACCCTTCCCGCACGGCAGCGTCTGACCTTCGCCGGGCAGCAGCTGACCGAGGAAGAAAAGACCTTGCAGGATTACAATATCCAAAAGGACTCGACCATCGAAATGGCGGCGCATTTTGATCACTGCGTCTGCGGCGGCGAGATCACCGCGGGCGGCCACCAGCACGAGCAGGCGCCTGCCGCGTGGCAGGCATGGGACGGCAGCGGCGAGATCACCTACACGGACGGCGCGGCGCGCGTCTACCTGACGGGCAACGTTTCGGCCAACCTGACGCTGGAGCCGGGGCAGCATCTGTCCATCTGCCTGAACGGCTATGCCTTTACCTGCGCGGATAAGTCCCAGCCGGCCATCGCCCTGCGCGGCACGAAGGGCGCGGACTTCCCGGTGCTGGACATCAGCGACTGCGTCGGCGGCGGCACATTGGGCGGACGCACCGGCGGCGACAAGGGCGGCAGCATTTTCGCCGAGTCGGCGGACGTCAACCTCTACGGCGGCGCGCTCACCGGGAACTCCGGGTTGAAGCAGGGCGGCGGTGTGTCGCTGGATTGCAGCAACTTCAACCTCTACGGCGGCGAGATCAGCGGCAACTCCGCCGAAAACGGCGGCGGTGTGGGCGTTGTCCATGATATGACCCTCCCCGCCCGCGCCGACACCACGATCACCCTGTACGCAGGCGAGATCAAAAACAATACGGCCTCCGGCAACGGCGGCGGCATCAACATTCCGTGGGAGGGCTTCGGCACCGTCAGGATGTACGGCGGCGCCATCTCCGGCAACAAGGCCAAAAACGGCGGCGGCATCTCCCTGCAGCAAACTGGCTATCTGTATCTGTACGGCGGCGAGATCAGGAACAACACCGCCGCCGGCTGCGGCGGCGGCATCTATAG
>CAKUMR010000258.1 GCA_934667865.1 uncultured Oscillospiraceae bacterium
GAATGATAGCCATATTGACTTCCTCCTTATTCTACGCCGCGCAGATACAGCCCGCGGGTGCAGGCGCCGGGGTCAAAGACCGCGCCGCCCGACCATGCGGACAGGACGCTGTTGACCTCGCCGGTGTTTTCGGTGGTAAAGGACAGCCGGAGCGCCCAAAGACCGAATCTGCGCACATTTTCTTTCTTATCCAACAGATACAGCTTTTTTCCGTTGAGAACGACGCTGCGGCAGGTGCCGCAGTCGCGCACGACGCGGAATTCCTCGCCCATGCGGTCGATGAGCTTGACCGGCCCGGCGTGGCAGGTGCAGGCGCCGGTGCGGTTTTTGATCAGGCAGTTTTCCGTCAGCATCAGCGGCAGACGGCCATAGACGATCATTTCCATTGGCAGCGGCTTGGAAAGGTCGCGCAGCTGCGGCAGGGAAAGCTCGAACGACGCGGTGCAGGACACAAAGCCGAGATGCAGCAGCTGCTCCGCCGCGCGGGAATTGAACAGGTTCATGCCGAAGTCGGCAGCTGGCTCCATGCCGCGGGAGAGCACCAGCGGCAGATGGCCGAGGTTGCCGATGAGCGCGCGGCGGATGCCGAGCGCGGCGGCGTCCTGTAGATCGCCGAGAAGCTTGCGCGTTTCATCGTCGCGGATGACGCGCGGGAGCGTGACGGCGACCGGCTGCCCGTCCTTGATCAGCTTGCGGAACATCGCCGGCTCTTCCAGAATCTCCGAAAGGGGGGCGTAGATCATCGCCGGCTTGAGCTTGAGCATCTGCGGCGTGATCTGCGAGGCCTTGAGCACGCTGACGGTCAGCGCCGGCTGGGCCTTCTGCCCGGAAAATTTGACCGGCTCGTGATATTTGCCGATCTCCGGCGCGGCGCGGCGGCCGCGGACGGCGGAAAGGTGCGCCAGCACCTCGCGGCGCAGACGGTTCAGCTCCGCCGCCGAAACGCTCAGCCCCGGATCGACCACGCTCCGCACGCCCTGACAGACGTAGGGCGTGCCGCCGGTTTTGGAGAGGCGGGCGGCCAGCCCCTCCGGCGTGATCGCACGGCGCTCGGCCTCCTGCGGGATGTCGCCCTGCGCCTTGCAGATATTGCCGTTTCCGTCCTGCGCGGCGACCATCAGGTTCTGTCCGCGCGCGGCGATGGCGTAAAACTGTACCGGAACGCGCTGCGGCTCGATGGATTCATAAGTTGCGCGCGCCGACTGCATCAGCGCCTTGTTTTCCTGCTCCGGCAGGCGCGTGCCGAACATCTGCCTGCCCGGCGCGCCTTCGTAATAGCCCTGTGTAAAGCCCTGACGGGAAAAGGCGGCGCGCAGCGCCTCCATCTGGCCGCGGCCGACGCCTGCGCCGTCGAGCGCCTCGCGGTAGATGCCGGTGACGGTGGCGACGTATTCCGGCCGCTTCATGCGCCCTTCGATCTTGATGCTGGCCACGCCCATGCGGTCAAGCTCACCCAGATAGCGGATGAGGCAGTTGTCGCGCAGGCTCAGGGAATATTTGTCCTCAAAGCGGTCATAGCCGTAGGGCAGGCGGCAGGGTTGGGCGCATTGGCCGCGATTGCCGGAGCGCCGGCCGATGACGGATGACATATAACATTGACCGGAGTAACACATACACAGCGCACCGTGGACAAATACTTCGATTTCAATGGGACTGTTGCGGCAGATGAAGGCAATCACGTCGCGCGGCAGCTCTCTTGCCAGCACCGCGCGGGAGAGCCCCAGCTCGGCGGCTTCGCGCACGCCCTCCAGAGAATGCAGGCTCATCTGTGTGGAGGCGTGCAGCGCGACCTTTGGAGCGATCTGACGGCAGAGAGAAACCATGCCGAGATCCTGCACGATGAACGCATCCACTCCTGCACGGGCGGCGGCGGCGATGTATTCCGCTGCGCCGGGCATTTCGCGGTCGGTAACCAGCGTGTTCAGCGTGAGATGGACGGCAACACCGCGCACATGGCAGTAGCGCACCACGTCGGGAAGCTCATCGAGCGTAAAATTCCTTGCGCCGTGCCGCGCATTAAAGGCGTCAACGCCGAGGTAGACTGCGTCTGCGCCGTTGCAGACGGCGGCGTGCAGGGCGTCGAGCGACCCGGCGGGAGAGAGTAATTCGAGCATATCGGAAACCCCATTTTCGGTAGGATGGAATCAAAGAAAACGACGAAGTCGTAGTAAATTATATTATAGCATAAATGCGCCGGGGAAAGCTAGAATCCGAGGATTTTTTTCGTACAAATTTCGACAGGAAATTCAGCAATTTCACCATAGCGCCTTCTGCCGCGCGTGCGCCGGGCGAAAACACAAGCGATGGATGCCAAGTAGACATAATACCACAATTTGCCAGAAAAGCAAATCGAAAACAGGAAGATCCGCACGGGGAAATGTCGGGAATGCCCCTGCTGATGGACTTGTTACAGGTCGAATACGTACTGCCCGTTCTGCCGTCTTTGCCGCGCACGGAGAAAAATTTGTAGATTTTCAACAGATTACATTTAACGGGATATTACAACAGAAATGCTCCGTCGAGGAAAAGTGGAGTGCCGAACGCTGCGAGGATTGCATAATCAGGAAGGATGTGCTATAATAACAAAAACTACGGGCAATTTTGCCCTGCTTGAGTAAAGATGAGATTCCGGAGGAAATATGAGGCATTATAAATTTCGCACCTTCCTGATCCTGACGCTTCTCTGGCTGGCGATCGTGCTTTTGCAGGCGTTTCTGCCGGGCGTAGAGGACCGCTCCTTATATGATATGGGCTTCGGCGCGCTGATGATCACAGTCTGCGCCGACACGATCCGCT
>CAKUMR010000259.1 GCA_934667865.1 uncultured Oscillospiraceae bacterium
TCTGAATGTTGACTCCACCCTCGGCAGCTACCTGTCCAGTGTGAAGAAAAACACCTTCACCATTACCTGGCTGGATGATGCACGGGTGCGCATCGACTACGATTTTTCCCGCAAGGACGAGCAGTTCATCATCCCGGTAGAGTACCGGCTGGAGGATGACTGCTTTCAGGTGCGCATTCTGACGGACGAGATCAGCGAATACGGCAGCAAACGCATCAACCGCATTTCCGTGACGCCTTATCTTCTGCGCGGCGATGCGCAGGAGAGCGGCTATCTGCTCCTTCCGGACGGTTCGGGCGCGACGGTGGACTTTTCCTATGTGAATCCAGATGCCGCGGCCTACAGTGCGCAGATCTACGGGCGCAATCCCTCGGAAGCGCTGTATTATGAAGAGGGAAATCCGAAATCCGCGATGCTGGCCGTTTTCGGTGCGGATTACCGCGACCACGGCGTTCTGGCGCGCGTGGACGGCAATGCCGCGGCGGGCTGGATCAACGCTCGTGCGACGGGCAGCGCGTGCAGCTTGGCTTACGCTTATGCGAGCTTTGACTACCGCGTGTTCGACACCGTGACCATTACCGGTAGCGACTGGCAGTACAAGGAATATGTCGCTGCCTCGGAGCTGGTCGAAACGGAGGATTTTTCCGTTTCGTATTACATCCTCGAGCAGGGCGGCCTGAACGCGCTGGCTGAAAAGTGCCGCGCCACCGCAGGCGATCTCCCGCAGGCACCGGAAAAAGCGCTTAGCGCGGCGATCTATGCCTACGGCGCAACGACGCAGCGCGCGGCGGTGCTGGGGATTCCATACACGAAGACCGTGGTGGCAACGGGCTTTTCGGACGTTTCTGAAATGCTCGGCGCGCTGAACGCCGAGGATGGCTCGGTTGCAGTCCTGCTGCGCGATTTTGACAAGGCCGCACTGAAAGAAAACTATCCCGGTACGGTCAAGTGGAGCGGCGACTGCGGCGGAAAGTCCGGCTTTGCGGCGCTGCAGGAAGCCTATCCGGAGACCTCCGTCTATTGCATCGAGGATTTGCTTTATGAGCCGAATTCGTCCTTCCTCTGGGCGAAACTGGGACGCTTTGCGAAAATGGTCAGCCGCGAAAGTCTGGCGCGCTATACCTATTCTCCTGTGACCTACGCCTATACCGCGAGCGACCTCTATGGAATGAGCCTGCCGCGCCTGATCTCCCGCGCCGGGAAAGCGCTGGAGAAGGCGGACTGCGGTGTGGCGATGAGCTATCTGGGCAGCGAGCTCTACGGAGATTACAGCGGCTCGGACGGTACCACGCGCAGCGCATACCTGCGCGCGATCGAGGCGCTGCTGGAGGAAAAGGGAAGCGGCAATGCCATCGAGGGCGGAAACGAGTACGCCATCGGTCTCGCTGACCTCAACTACAACATTCCCGTGAGCTCCTCCGGCTATGCGATGCAGACGCAGTCGGTGCCGTTTTTGCAGATGGTCTATCACGGCAATGTCCTGCTGGTTTCCACGGCGCTGAATCTGACGGAGGACCCGCAGAAGGAGCTTCTGAGCTGCATCGCCAGCGGGACCGTACCCTGCTTTGCCGTGACGGCGATGGAAAATGAAAACCTGCGCCGCAGCGAGTATAAAAACCTGTTCGGCACCTGCTTTGCCGCGCAGGAGGAAACGCTCACCGCGCTTCTTGACCGGACGAAGGACTACTATCAGGCGATTTATGATCAGCATATCACCGATTACGAGTACGACAACGGCATCAGCGTGACGACCTTTGAAGACGGCGTCCGCGTGATCGTGAATTTCAACCGTCAGGCAGCCGAATATGAGGGCCGCCGGATCGCAGCGATGGACTTTGAGATCATCCAATAAAATCGGAGGGAAACAGCATGAGTACCGCAAAAATCGACACCCACAATGGCACGCCCGCCCTTGAGATCAATGGCGAGACCTTCTCCCTGATGGCTATGACCACGCGCATCAAGGACGACGAATACCTCCGCGGCCTGCGGAAGGCGGGCGTCCGAATCTTCTTCGTTTTTGCCAACACCGACTGGCTGCGCCCAGGCAAATCGTTGGAAGAATCGCAGGACTGGAGAGAGTGGGGCGGCTTTGCCTCCTTCCAGTCCGAGGCCGAGCGGCTGCTGCGTGTCGTTCCGGATGCGTATATCATCGTGCGTATCGGAATGCACCCGCCTGTGAGCTGGATGGAAAGCCATCCTGATGATCTGCTGCGTTATTCTGACGGAAACACCATGCCCTGCGTCATCAATTCCGAGGTGCATTACGACCGCGTGCCGGGGTGCTACTCCCTCTGCTCCGAAGCGTGGCGCAAGGACGGCGGCGAGGCGCTGATGCACTTCTGCGATCAGGTGGAGCACAGCCCCATCGCGGACCGCGTGATCGGCTATTTCCTCGGCGCGGGCGGTACATCGGAATGGTATTATGTCAACCAAATCACGGAAGCCGGCATGAACAAGTACGCCGATATTTCTCCCGCCTTCCGCAGGGAATACGGCCGCATCCTGCGCGAGCACTACGGCACCGAGGAGAAGCTGCGCGCTGCGTGGAAAAAGGACGATGCGACCTTTGAAAACCCCGGTATTCCCGATCTGCACGAGCGCGAATATGTAAACATCGACAAGCTGATCATCCATTCGCTTGTGACCTTTGAATGTGCCGACCGCATCGACTACGGAATTCACTACAACAATCAGGAGCCGACGCGCAAGGGCGTATTCCTGAATGTCAACGGCTACCGCCATGTTTATGATTTCTTCAATGCGTGGCACGAGGGTACGGC
>CAKUMR010000260.1 GCA_934667865.1 uncultured Oscillospiraceae bacterium
GTAGTCCAGCGAGCGCAGCGCCTCGATGATCTCGCGGTGAGTCTTGTACTTTTTCAGCTCCGGGCTGCAGATCGTGACCGACACGGAATAGACGCTCAGACCGGAATTGACATAGGCAGGGTTGGACTCGATGTCGTCGATGCGCATCCCCAGCCGCCGCAGCGTGGTGACAAAATCGCGCAGGTGCGCGCTGCTTGTCAGCTCCAGATGGATCTCAAAATGATTGGAGCGGTTTTTTAGATAGGTCTCAAAGGGCGGAAACCACCGAAGGCAGCAGAGCAGTGCGGCAAAGCCGAACACCGCCACAGTGTACATTCCCGCACCCGCAGCCAGCCCGATCGCCACACAGACCCACAGGCCGACGGAGGTCGTCAGCCCCTTAATCTGGCTTTTGGAGCTGTAGAGGACGGAGTTCGCGCTCAGGATCGCCGTTCCGATCACCGCAGCGGCGGAGATCAGGTAGCGGCTGCCAAGGTAGACATCCAGCATCATGCACACGGCGCCCGCAAGTGTAACGAGAATGAAAGTGCGCAGACCGGCGGCGTGGCGTTTTTCCGCGCGCTCACAGCCGGCGATCGCGCCGCAGAGAATCGCCAGCCCCAGCCGCAGCGCAACTGCGCCCAGCGTCAGCTCCTGCGACCATGCGCCAAGCAAAACAGAAATCGGATCCATACCTTATCTCCTTCCCGCCAGACGGCCATGACTGACCGGCCAGCCTTCCTGTTCCCGTGCCGCCCGCGTGAAGGCCACTTCCTCCGGCGACGGTTCCGGGTATTTCGGCAGCTCCTGCTGGATTTTTTGGATACGCTCAATCAGCAGCTCTACCTCCGACTTTTGCGGCAGCTCCTCCGCCGGGAGCGGCGCGGCGTCCTCCAGCTTGACGGAATAGGAGTGCGAAAGGTAAAGCGAGAGCTTTGCCAGCGCCGGGCCGACCAGCTCATACAGCACGCTGGAGGCAAGAATGATTGTTTGCAATCCGTCGCCCAACGCACCGCCGAGCGTTCGCGCACCCAGTGCAGCAAGGCCAATTGCCACGCCCGCCTGCGGCGCCAGCGCCATGCCGAGGTAGTTACGCGTTTCCTTCGGCTTGTGCACCAGCGCGCAGCCGGCAAAGGCTCCGGCGTATTTTCCCAGAATCCGCACGAAGAAGTACAGCACGCCAACGAGCAGCAGCGGCGTATCCCCAATGCCGCCTGCGCCGGACAGGAGCGTATCAAGCTTGAAATTCAGACCGGAGCGCACGAAAAACAGCAGCAGAATCGGCGGACTGAAGTAGTTGAGCTGCTTGAACAGATCCGTGTCGTCCGTCAGGTTGAGGTAGACGATGCCCATAGACATACAGCCGAGCAGGGGCGAAACGTTCACGGTCGTGCAGATACCGCAGAAGGCAAACAGCACCGCAATGGAAACAATCAGGCGGTTGTCCTTGGAGCGATTGCCCAGCAGGAGCTTCAAAAGCAGGCCGAACCCACAGCCGAGCAGCAGCACACCCGCGTTGGCCGCGATGGGCAGTGCGACGGTCTTGAAGCTGACGCCGCCGCCGAGCGAGGCCAGAGCCAGAGAGATTGCTGCGCTGTAGGCGATCAGGCTGACCACATCGTCCATCGCGACGACCTGCAAAAGCGTGTCAACAAAATCGCCGCGGGCGTTCAGCTGCCGGATGGTCATCATGGTCGAGGCAGGCGCGGTCGCGGATGCAAGCGCTGCCAGCACTGCGGAGAAGGCAAGCTCCATGCCCAAAATATAATAGGTAAGAACAAACACGAAGGCCGAAGCAACGCAGGCCTCCAGGAGCGTGATGACAGCGGCCTTGCCGCCGGTTTTTTTCAGCGTGGAAAAGCGAAAAAACTCACCCATGCTGAAGGCAATGAACGCCAGCGCGATGTCCGACAGGAAATCCATCCCCTCAATGACGCGCTGCGGCACCAGATTCAGGCAGTACGGCCCAATCAGAATCCCACAGACAATGTAGGCTGTGACGTTCGGCAAATGCAGCTTTTTGGTCAGGCGTGTCATAGCAAAGCCCAGAAACAGCATCAATGCGACCGAAATGATGACCTGTGAGGACTGCGGCAGTTTCTGAAACAGCATGAAGATTCTCCTTTCTGTTGCAATTTCCTTTCTTCTATGCTACGATAGAATTGTCATAAATGCAAATCATGTTTTTTGATTCTACCATAAAGGAAAGGAATGAATCTCATGCTTGACCCCAAGGTGCGCACCCTGCTTGCCGTGGTGGAAACCGGCAGCTTTACCAAAGCGGCAGGACTTCTTTCCCTGACGCAGCCGGCCGTCAGCCACCATATCGGTCAGTTGGAGCAGGAGCTCGGAATCCGCATTTTTATCCGGGAAAAAGGGCGGATGTCCCTGACTAAAGAGGGAGAAATCGTCACGCGATGCGCCCGCCGCCTGAGCGCCATGTATGCCAGACTGCACACCGATCTGAAGGACGCGGAGCGGAACCTGACGCGCCTGCGTGTAGGCATCACCCACACTGCGGAGAGCAACCTCATCACGGAGGTGCTCGCCCGTTTCAGTCATGAAAACAGCGGTGTTCTCATTACAATTACAACAGACACCATAAATAATCTTTATGAAGCAATGGAAAACTACGAGCTGGATCTTGCGGTCGTGGAGGGCAAGCCGCGCACGCAGACGCTCAACTCCCTGATGCTGGACACGGATTATATCGTCTGTGCGCTCTCCAATAACAATCCGCTTTCGCGCCGGGTGATGGTACGGCTGGACGACCTCAAGCGCGAACGCATGATCCTGCGT
>CAKUMR010000261.1 GCA_934667865.1 uncultured Oscillospiraceae bacterium
CGATGAACGCGCCGGAGAGCAGGTAGGAATAGAAGCGGTAGCGGTCGACATTGATGCCGGACGCGCGGGCTGCTTCAAAGTTACCGCCGACGGCGAAGAGGTTTCTGCCAAATCTCGTCATATCGAGGACGACCCACAGGATGAGCGTGGCCGCAAGCATCACATAGACGGGAATGGGGATGCCGAGCAGGTAGCCCTGCCCCATCAGGGTAAAGTTTGCGCCGGTCTGGGTCACGACGACGCCGCCGGTGTAAACCTTGACTGCACCGCGGACTGCCATCTGCATGGCCAGCGTAGTGATAAAGGCGGGAACCTTCAGGAAGGCGATGAAGAAGCCGGAGATCGCATTGAGCGCAACGCCGAAGAGGATGGCGAAGATCAGAGCGATCGGGGTGGAGCCGGTCGCAACATAGACCGGAATGGCCGCGATGCCGCAGGCGCAGACCGTAGAGCCGGCTGCAAGGTCAATGTTGCCGGAGATGATCAGGACGCCTTCCGCGCAGGCGATCAGCGAGTAAACGCAGACCTGACGCAGAACGTTCAGCAGGTTGGTCTTGGTCAGGAACACCGGGCTTGCGAAGCTGCAAACGATGACCATGATGATCAGAACGAAAACAATACCGTATCTGCCGGTAATGCTTCTCATTCTCTTTTTCAGGGGCGTTTTCTGAGTAGCAGTGGCTGTCATTTCTTATTTTCCTCCTGTAGCGTATTTCATTACCAGTTCGGACGAGAAGTCTTTGCGCTCGATCTCTCCGTTGATGCGGCCCTCGCAGACCACATAGATCCGGTCGCACATACCGAGCAGCTCCGGAAGCTCGGAGGAGATCATGATGATCGACATACCGTTTTCGATCATTTCATTCATGAGGTTGTAAATTTCCCATTTCGCGCCGACATCAATGCCTCTGGTCGGCTCGTCCATGATAAAGATCTCGGGGCCGGCCAGCATCCACTTGGCAAGAACGACCTTCTGCTGGTTGCCGCCGCTGAGGGTGTAGACCTCGGTGTCCAGACCGGGCGCCTTGACGCGCATCCGGTCGAAGTAGACCTTTGCTTGCTTCTTCTCTTCCCGCTTGCGGATGAACTGGCCGCGGCTCAGCTTATCCAGACTGGAAAGCGTGATGTTTTCCTTGATGCTGCGGATGGGGATCAGGCCGTAGCGGCGGCGATCCTCGGTCGCCATCATGACGCCGGCCTTGACCGCGCTGCTGACGCTGCGGGTGTTGACCTTCTTGCCGTTCAGGAAGGATTCGCCCTTGTCGTGGGGGTCCAGACCAAACAAGCCGCGCATGATCTCCGTGCGTCCTGCGCCGACCAGACCGGCGAAGCCGACGATCTCGCCCTTGCGGACATGGAAGTTGATGTCGTGATAGAGCTTGCCGCAGGAGAAATCCCTGACCTTGTAGATCGTTTCTCCGATCGGCGTATCGCGCTCAGGATAGATGCTGTCGACCTTCCGGCCGACCATCATGGCAATGACCTCATCGGGGTTGATGTCCGCGATGGGATAGGTGCCGACCATGTGGCCGTCGCGCATAATCGTGACGTCGTCGCTCAGACGGTAGATCTCCTCCATCTTGTGGGAGATGTAGATGATCGTCTTTCCCTCGGATCGCATCTTCTCGATCTTCTCAAACAGGCGCTCCGTTTCATGCTGCGTCAGCGAGGAGGTCGGCTCGTCCATGATGATGACCTGTGCGTTCTTTCTGGTCGCCTTCACGATCTCCAGAAGCTGAATGTCTGACACGGAAATATCCGAGAGCAGCGCCTTGGGGTCAATGTGAATGTGCTCCTCCTTCAGGATCTCGATCGCGTCATTGTGAACTTTTTTCCAGTTGACAAGGGGCAGCCCCTTTTTCGTCGGATGATTGTTGATGACGAGGTTTTCTTCCACCGTCAGATTCGGAACAAACTGAAGCTCCTGCCAGATCATTGCGATGCCGAGACGCTCCGCATCCTTCGGACCGCTGATGTGCGCCTTCTCGCCGTCGATCCAGATCTCACCGGCATCCGGCATATAGGAACCGTTCAGGATCTTCATCATCGTTGACTTTCCTGCACCGTTCTCACCGACAATTGAATGGACAGTGCCGGGACGAACATTCAGCGTGACATCGTCAAGCGCCTTCACTCCGGGGAAAGACTTGCAGATTCCCTTGAGTTGCAGCTTGTACTGTACTTCCATTACGACCCTCCCTGAGTACAACTCAATCAACAACCGTGAATCGAATTGCCTTAATTTTAGTAGCTAAAAATTATCTACAAGCAGAGTATACTACCATGTCAGCACTTTTGTCAATTGTAATTCTCTATTCCGACATTTTTCAGCAGTTTTGCACAGATTTACCAAAATTTTCTTGTTCATATCGCCAATCATAATTTTAGTATCTAAATTATAATGCAGTCAAATCATTATATCAGCTAAAATTTACCGCGTCATATAAACCGAAATCCCTGCTACGTTCTCATTTAATTTTATTAAAAAAATATAAATCGCGCTGAAATGCCATTATTTCTGGGTTCTGCATTGAAGCACTTGCATTTTCCCCTGCCCCGCACTATGATAGAGAGGAATTCATCGAAGGAGCGGAGGACAGATATGGAGATCCTGAAAGAGCTGGCCGCCTATGTGCCGCAGAACGAGCAGGAGGAGAAGGATCGCGCGCTGATCGTGGATTTCATTGCGCACAATGACGACGCCT
Source organism: uncultured Oscillospiraceae bacterium (assembly GCA_934667865.1). Next base: position 2,706 of record CAKUMR010000261.1, read on the forward strand.
TTCTCCGCACGAACCTCATCGCCCACGTCACAGCATCCGCATGGGTGACCAATCCGGCGCGCGACCGGG
>CAKUMR010000262.1 GCA_934667865.1 uncultured Oscillospiraceae bacterium
CCCGACCTGCTGATTACAAATCAGCTGCTCTACCGGCTGAGCTATACCGGCATCTCAAACAGAGCATGATTATTATATAGACTTCCAAGCGGTTTGTCAACATTTTTTTTGCATTTCTGCGAATTTCTTTTCCAAGAGCCGTTGTGCCTGCGGACTTGCGTTTCGGGCTGCGGTATGTTATGATGGTGGCAATCTCATGCGCCGACGGAGGATCTTATGCTTCCAAAGAGTTTTTCTGAACGGATGTCCCGCCTGCTGGGGGACGAATATGCGGCCTTTCTGGCCTCCTACGAGCGGCCGCGGAGTGTCGGCCTGCGGATGAACCCGCGCAAGGCGGCGCAGCTGCCGGAGTACTGCGCCGAGCGGGTGCCGTGGGCGGAAAACGGCTATTATTATCCGCCGGAGGAGCGCCCCGGCCTGTCGCCCCTGCACGATGCGGGTGCGTACTATTTGCAGGAGCCGAGCGCCATGGCACCAGCCGCTCTGCTCGATGCGCAGCCGGGGGAGCTGGTGCTGGATCTCTGTGCCGCGCCGGGCGGAAAATCGACGCAGATCGCCGCGGCGATGCAGGGCAGGGGGCTTCTCGTCTGCAACGAGATCCATCCCAAGCGGGCGCGCGTGCTCGCCTCCAACATGGAGCGCATGGGCGTGAGCAATGCGCTGGTGCTCAACGAGCACCCCGCGCGGCTGCGTTTTCCGCGCTGCTTCGACCGGATCTTAGTGGATGCGCCCTGCTCCGGCGAGGGAATGTTCCGCAAGGAAGAGGCCGCCGTGACCGACTGGAGCGAGGAGACTGTCGCCATGTGCGCGGCGCGCCAGACGGAAATTCTCGCGACGGCTGCGCAGATGCTCCGCCCCGGCGGACGATTGGTATATTCCACCTGCACATTTTCCCCGGAGGAAAACGAGGGCGTGATCAGCCGATTTTTGAAAGAACATCCGGATTTTTCCGTGGCGCGCGTGGACGCGCCGTGGTTTGCGCCCGGCCGCCCGGACTGGATCGCGGAACCGGCAGAGGGCGTGGAGAACACGTTCCGCCTCTGGCCGCACAAGCTGCGCGGAGAGGGACATTTTGCTGCCGTGCTTGAAAATACCGCGGCGGGGGACGCGGAGCGCTTGGAGCCGCAGTCCGGCGCGGAACTGCCTGCACCCATCCGGGATTTCCTGCGGGAGCACGAGATCGTTCTGCCGGAGGGGATCGCGCTGCCCTTTGGGGAGACGTGGTTCTGGGCGCCGCGGGAGCTTCCGGTGCTTCGCGGGCTGCACGTGATGCGCGCGGGGCTGGAGCTGGGCGAGGTGCGCAAGGGGCGTTTTCTCCCGGCGCACGCGCTGGCTCTTTGGCTGGAGGACTTTCCGCAGACGGCGGAGCTTACGCCTGGAAGCCGGGAGCTTGCGGCCTATCTGCGCGGGGAAACGCTGCCCTGCGCCTGTAGCGGCTGGACGCTGGTGCGGACGGAGGGCTGCGCCCTTGGCTGGGGCTACGGCGCGGGCGGCATCCTGAAAAACCACTATCCGAAGGGTCTGCGGCGCAAAAACTGACCGTTTCGGCACCGTATTTTGTATATTTCTCTGACTTTGTTTGTATTTGCCCTTTACATAATACAAAAACTATGCTATACTTTTAGCGCAAAACGTTGGAAATTTCAGGCGCCTGCGCCGGTTTCAGCGTCTTCCTTTTTGTGCAGAATTTGGCTTTGCTGAAAGGCTACATATTGCATATACTCTAACCGAGAGGGTATAACATGAAAAAATACATGATCCACGGCGGCACGCCGCTTTCCGGTGTTGTCACGATCAGCGGCGCGAAAAACGCCGCAGTCGCAATCCTTCCTGCGACGCTTCTGGTCAGAGGCGTCTGCCGCGTTGAAAATGTTCCGGACATTTCCGATGTCCGTCTGCTGCTTGAAATTCTGGACGAGATGGGTGCGGAGATCCACCGCCTGAGTCCGAACACACTGGAGATCGACTGCTCCCGCGTGCGCGATTCCGAGCCGGACGACGCGCTGGTGCGCCGCATCCGGGCGTCCTATTATCTGATTGGCGCACAGCTCGGCCGCTTTGGTCATGCGAAGGTCGCACTGCCCGGCGGCTGCAACTTCGGGCCGCGGCCCATTGACCAGCACATCAAGGGCTTTGAGGCCATGGGCGCGGATGTCAAGCTGCAAAACGGCTGCGTCTGCGCGGACGCGCCTGCGGGCGGGCTCATCGGCGGCCGCGTCAATCTGGACGTGGTTTCCGTCGGCGCGACGATGAACATCATGATCGGCGCGGTGCTGGCCAACGGTACGACGATCATCGAAAATGCGGCGAAGGAGCCGCATATCGTTGACCTTGCAAACTTCCTGAACGCCATGGGCGCGAAGGTTTCCGGCGCGGGCACCGACGTGATCAAGGTGCGCGGCGTGCGTGCGCTGTCCGGCGGCACCTATTCCATCATTCCGGATCAGATTGAAGCCGGCACCTATATGGCGGCTGTAGCCGCGGCGGGCGGCGATGTGATGATCCAGAACGTCATTCCCAAGCATATGGACTGTATTGCCGCCAAGCTGCGAGAGATGGGCGTGAAAATCACGGAATATGACGATGCCCTTCGCGTGCAGCGTACGGGCATTCTGCGCCGCGCGAATGTCAAGACGCTGCCTTATCCCGGTTTCCCGACGGATATGCAGCCGCAGATCGCGGTGTGCATGGCATTGGCCTCCGGCGTGAGCGTGATCACCGAGAGCGTCTATGACACCCGCTTCGGCTACTGCGCGGAGCTCAACCG
>CAKUMR010000263.1 GCA_934667865.1 uncultured Oscillospiraceae bacterium
CTCCTTCAGGTGCATCCCGATGAGCGTTCCGCCGATGTCCAGCCCGGCGTCCGCACGGATGTGCTCGACCGCGACGGGATCGGAGAAGGCGTGATAGGCGGCCGTTGCAAAGGAGCCGCCCGCCTTGGGCTGCGGCACGACATTGACGATGTCCATACCGGGGACCGCCGCGCGCTCCGTGATCAGCGCGCGGTTCAGATGCTCGCAGCACTGCGCCGCGAGGAAGATCCCGCGGGACTTCAGCTCTGTGTAGATCGCGTCAAAAACGACGTTTGCCACCTCGGGACGGGAGTCCGAGCCGATGCGGCTGCCACAGATCTCGCTGGTGGAGCAGCCGACGACCACAAGCTGCCCCTCGTGCAGCTTTGCTTTTTCACACAGCAGTGCGGCGGCCTGCGCCGCCTGCCGGCGCAGCTCGTCAAGCATGGAGTGCGCCTCCCCGCAGCTTCTGCATCAGGTGCGCCTTTTCCAGCAGTACGCACAGGGCAATCACGGCTGCAAAGCCGACGCCCGCCTGCGGCAGGTTGGTCAGAAGCAGGCTGCCGAATGCGGAAGCCGGCGCGTACAGGAGGGCCTCAAAGGTGAAGTAGCCGGCCATCATGACGACCTCGCCGCACAGGGAGCCGAGGATCTCGCCGGTGATGTTGCGGCCGCGCTTTTCCATCGCGTGGAAGATCAGGCCGCCGAGGATGGCCATCAGCGCCTTGATCACGAGGGTCGCGGGCGCATACATGGGATAGCTGATGAGGTCTGCAATCATGGAGCCGACGCCGCCGGCGAAGCCGCCAAGCCACGAGCCGAGCACGAACGCGCCCAGCATGACGAAGCAGTCGCCCAGATTGAAATATCCGTTCGTCGGGGACGGAATCTGAATGACAAGCGTCGCAACGCAGGACAGCGCAGTAAACAGCGCAGTCAGAACCAGACGGCGCAGGGTGAGCTTTTTCATGGTGATCTCCTCTTTTTCTAAATGGTTACTGCATTATAGCACACTGCGGTGCGCTTTGCAAGGGAAGCGCAAAAAACCGATCCTTTTACTGGGGAAAACAGAAAGTTTGCCGTTTTGATGCAGGCATCCTGTATGCTGGCATCCGATGGAAGGGAGGCAAAAAATGAATCACATTCTGATCGTAGAGGACGAGAAGCCAATCTCCGACCTGATGCGTTTGAGCCTGCACAAGGCAGGCTACCGGACGACCTGCGCCTTTGACGGCATACAGGCGGCCGATCTTCTGGAGAAAACCGCCTTTGATTTGGTGCTGCTGGACGTGATGCTGCCAGGTGCAAGCGGCTTTGAGCTGATGGAGTACCTCCGTCCCATGGGAACGCCCGTGATTTTCATCACGGCGAAGAATTCTCTAAATGACCGTGTGCGCGGTCTGCGAATGGGTGCGGAGGACTATATCGTCAAGCCCTTTGAGGTTCTGGAGCTGCTGGCTCGGGTGGATGTGGTGCTGCGCCGCTACAACAAAACGGAGGCTGTACTGGAGATCGGCGGACTGCGCATCGACACCGTGGCCATGCAGGTCACGCGCGGCGGTGCGCCTGTGCCGCTGACGCGGAAGGAATACGAGCTCCTGCTGCTCTTCGCGCGCAATCCCGGCGTTGCACTCTACCGCGAAACCATCTACGAACGGGTATGGGAGGAAGAATTCCCCTATGGCAGCCGCACGGTCGATCTGCACATCCAGCGCCTGCGCAAAAAGGTCGGCTGGGAGGACAAGCTGCTGGCGGTCAACAAGGTCGGCTACCGGCTGGAGGTGTGAGATGCGGTTTCGGGTCAAGATGACGATCTGTATGGTGTGGCTGCTGACGCTGGCCTACGGCCTCGGCGGGACGCTGCTGGTCACCCGCGCCTTTGACGACGCGCTCCGGCGTGAGCAGGACGTTGCGCTGGAATCCTACCGCTCAACGGTGCGGACGGTGCGCCTTGTGCGCACGGTGGGGATGCGCCGCGACCGCGCCGCCGTTTCCGCTACGCTGGAGCGTCTGCGCGGGTCGGCGGCATGGTGCGCGCTCTACCTGACGCAGGACGGCGAGCCGCTCTATGCCAGCGGCGACATTCGTGCGGCGGACGCCGCCTTCCCTGAGGACGGCGAACAGTGCAGCGTGCAGCTGCTGCACACGCCGCAGGGGCACTATTTGCAGCTCGGCGGACGGCTGGGTGAGATGACGCTGGAAATGGTTTTTGACGTTTCCGCGCCCTATTCCAGCCGCGCGCAGCAGCTTGCCTTCTACCGCAGCAGCTTCCTTGCCGCGGCCGCGGCGGGTGGGCTGCTCGCGTGGGGAATCTCCTATTTCCTGACCCGCCCGCTGGAGCGGGTCTCGGCGGCGGCGCGCCGTCTGGCCAAGGGCGAGCTTTCCGCACGGGTCAAAGCGGACTCGCACGACGAGGTAGGGCAGCTTGCCGCGGATTTCAATGAGATGGCCGCGCGGCTGGAGGAGAACGTTACCGAGCTTCAGGAGGCCGTGCAGCGGCAGGAGCGCTTCATGGGCAGCTTTGCCCACGAGATGAAAACGCCCATGACCTCCATCATCGGCTACGCCGACCTTATCCGGACGCAGAGTCTGGACGAGGAGGAGACCATGGGCGCGGCGAACTATATTTTTTCCGAGGGAAAGCGGCTGGAATCGCTGGCGTTGAAGCTGCTGGACCTGCAGGTCATGCAGCATCAGACGCTGCACCGGACGAAAACGGACGTTTCCGCGCTGGTCGGCGCGCTGGTGCGGCATCTGCGGCCCGTGTACGC
>CAKUMR010000264.1 GCA_934667865.1 uncultured Oscillospiraceae bacterium
GCCGCGCTGAGGATCATTTTCCGAAGGGTCGCCCCGTCGATGGTATTTCTCACGTTACGGTACACCTGCCTCTCAGTCGATCACGATGGAGTCGATCACCACATCGACGTCCCGGACCTCGGTCTCTGTCTGTTTGGAAACGATATAGCGCACCTCGGAAATGATGGACGCACCCAGCGCAGGGATATTCACGCCCTGATCAATGACGATGTGCAGCTCGATGGAGATGCTCTCGTCCTCATTCACGCGGACGAGCACACCCTTGGCCATGGACTCCCGGCGCAGCAGGTGGACCAGTCCGTCCGATACGGAGCGGATGGCCATTCCCTTGACGCCGAAGCACTTTGTCGCGGCATTGCCCGCAATGTTGGTGTAGACATTGCTGCCGACTTTGATCTCACCCAATTCGTTTTGCTGGCGAATCATGGATTACCCTCCTTCATTCACTTCAAACGGGTCCGGCCCTCCGGTCAGACCATGCTCTCTTCCCAGCAGGCAGGCTTTTCCAGCCCCAGCAGGGTTGCAACGGTGGGGGCAACGTTGGCGAGGCCGAACTTGCCCTCCTTGAGTTCATGCTTTTCATCGGGGTCGTAGATGATGAACGGCACGGGGTTCAGGCTGTGCGCCGTGCGGATGGAGGTCTTGCCCTTCTTCGTTTCGGTCATCTGGTCGGCATTGCCGTGGTCGGCAGTGACCAGCACCAGATAGCCCAGACGGTCGGCGGCCTTGATGATACGGCCGACGCTCTCGTCCACGCACTCCATGGCCGTAATGACCGCGCTGATCACGCCGGTGTGGCCGACCATGTCGCCGTTCGGGAAATTGCAGCGCAGGAAGTCGTACTTCTTCGACTCCATCGCCGCGATCATGTGATCGGTGATCTCCTTGGACTTCATTGCAGGCTCCTGCTCGAAGGGGATGACGTCAGAGGGGATCTCCTCATAGGTTTCCAGCTTCTCGTCGACCTTGCCGGAGCGGTTGCCGTTCCAGAAATAGGTCACGTGGCCGTACTTCTGCGTTTCGGACACGGCGTATTCGGAGAGGCTGTGCTTGCACAGCAGCTCCGTCAGGGTGTTCTTGATGACGGGCGGCTGCACCAGATAGTGCGTCGGGATCTTCAGGTCGCCGTCATATTCCAGCATACCGGCAAACTTGACGCCGGTGTAGTCGCCGCGGTCGAACTTGTCGAAATCCTTGCGGTCAAAGGCCAGAGAGATCTCCTGTGCGCGGTCGCCGCGGAAGTTGTAAAGAATGACGCTGTCGCCGTTGGCGATCTTCGCCACGGGCTTGCCGTTCTCCGCAATGACGAAGGCCGGGAGGTCCTGATCGATGCAGCCGGTTTCGGCGCGGTAGGTCTCGATAGCTTCCTTTGCGGAGGCGAACTGACGGCCGATGCCCTGCACGTGCGTGCGCCAACCGGCTTCGACCATGGGCCAGTTGGCCTCGTAGCGATCCATCGTGATCTGCATTCTGCCGCCGCCGGAGGCAATGCGGTAGTCGCTGCCGTCGGCGCGCAGCTCTGCCAGAACGTCCTCAAGCTGCTTGACATAGTCCAGTGCGGAAGTCGCGGGAACGTCGCGGCCGTCGAGCAGGATGTGGCAGTAAACGCGCTTGACGCCCTCGGCGTGCGCATGGCGCAGCATGGCAATCAGGTGGCTGATGTTGGAATGGACGTTGCCGTCGGACAGCAGGCCGAGGAAATGCAGGGCCTTGCCCTCCTGCTTGGCGTTGGCGATCAGCTCTTTCCACGTATCGGAGGCGAAGAGCGTCCCGTTCTGGATGGATTCGTTGACGAGCTTTGCGCCCTGAGAATAGATCTGGCCGCAGCCGAGGGCGTTGTGACCGACCTCGGAGTTGCCCATATCGTCGTCGCTGGGCAGGCCGACGGCCGTGCCGTGCGCCTTGAGCCAGTTGTGCGGGCAGGTCGCAAGCAGATGATCCAGATTCGGCGTCCTGGCCTGCGCGACCGCGTCGCCGCTGCCGCCGTCACCCTTGCCGACGCCATCCATAATGATCAGAACAATCGGTTTTTTCATATATCAGAGTCTCCTCCAATTCTATTTATTTATGCTTCTAGTTATTTTACTACATTTTCGTTCGCAGTACAATCATTATTTTGCACTTTCTGGATTCCACACAAAAAAGCCGGCATTTTCTCCCCGGAATCTGTGGACAACCGCTCAATTCATGGAGAATTCGCCGTTTTCCAGCAGCGTCTGCACCGCCTCGCGCAGGCCCTCGGGAAGCTGCGCGTCCGGGTCGGCAACCGTCTTTGCCGCCGCCTGCTGCGCCTGCTTGAGAAGCCCCAGATCCTGCGCAAGATCGCCCAGACGGAACAGCGGCAGGCCGTGCTGGCGGCTGCCGAAGAAGTCGCCCGGCCCGCGCAGCCTGAGGTCCTCCTCGGCGATGCGGAAGCCGTCGTGCGTGGCGCACAGCGCGCGCAGGCGCTGCAAGGTTTCCGGGCTGCGGCTGTCGGACACCAGAATACAGTAGGATTTCGCCGTACCGCGGCCGATGCGCCCGCGGAGCTGATGGAGCTGGGAAAGGCCGAAGCGGTCGGCGTTCTCCACGACCATCAGCGTGGCGTTCGGCACGTCCACGCCGACCTCGATGACCGTCGTAGAAACCAGAATGTCATACTCCCCGGCGGCAAAGCGCCCCATGATCTCTTCCTTTTCCGCGCCTTTCATCTTGCCGTGCAGCAGCGCCACGCGAAGCTGCGGGAACACCTGCTG
>CAKUMR010000265.1 GCA_934667865.1 uncultured Oscillospiraceae bacterium
TCGTAAAAGCGCTCAGCGGCTTTTACTATGTGCAGGCGGAGCAGGGTGTCGTTGAGTGCCGCGCGCGCGGAAAATTCCGCAAGGAACGCCTGGCGCCGCTGGTCGGAGATTATGTGGAGTGCTCCATGGAGGGCGGCCGCGGCATGGTCGAGGCCGTCCGCCCGCGCCGCAACGCCTTTGTGCGCCCGGCGGTGAGCAATCTCGACGCGCTGGTCATTTTCGCCAGCGAAACCAACCCGGTCACGGATCCCTTCCTCATCGACCGTGTCAGCGCGATCGCGGGCAATCAGGGCGTACCCGTCCTGCTGTGCATCAATAAGATCGACCTTTCGGACGAAGATCGCCTGTATACGATCTACACGGGCGCGGGCTTCGAGGTGTTCCGCACCAGCGCCGCCACCGGCGAGGGAATCGAGGCGCTGCACCGCAGGATCGCGGGCAAGACCGTCGCCTTCACCGGAAACTCCGGCGTGGGCAAGAGCAGCGTGCTCAACCGGATCGCACCGGACTTTTCCGCCAAGACCGGCGAGGTTTCGGAAAAGCTGGGGCGCGGCCGCCATACGACGCGCCATGTCGAGCTGTGCGCCCTGTCGGACGGCACCTGCCTGATCGACACGCCGGGCTTTTCCTCCTTTGATACCGACCAGATGGAGCTGATCCTCAAGGAAAACCTGCAATATGCGTTTCCGGATTTTGCGCCGTACATCGGTCGCTGTCGCTACCACGACTGCGCGCATCTGTGCGAACCGGGCTGCGCGGTGCTGGAAGCGGTGCAGGCGGGAGAAATTCAGCCCTCGCGCCATGCAAGCTATGTCCGCCTCTATGAAGCGGCAAAAGAGATCAAACCTTGGCAAGTGAAGGATAAATAGAGAATAGAAGCCGCCTCCTGCGCATAGAACTGGCAGGGGGCGGTTTTTATGTGCAGAAAAAGTGAATTGTTGGGTTCGGTGCTCATGGCGCTGGGAGCGGGCTTGCTGCTGTCGCTGCTGTTTTCCTCCGAATTTGTTCTGGCAATCGTCGGCATCGGCCTGCTGGTCATCGGCCTGTGCTGTACACGGCGCTGCAAATAAAGTGTGATAATCTTGTCCGACGGCGCATAAGTATTGCTAGAACGAACAAGGGGTGAAAATGAATGGAGCTTGTCTTTCAGGAAAGGGAACTGAATTATCTCAGCCGTGTCCTGTGTGAGACGGTCACGCAGGAACAGACGGCGGAGTTGATCGTGCCGGACAGCTACCCGGATGCCGACCGCGTGGTCGATGCCTTTGCGACGGCGCTGATCCGTTCGGAGGAATGTAATGCGGGCGCGGCTGGCGTCAGCGGAAATGCGCAGGTCGGCGTGCTGTTCGTGACGGAGGACGGCGAGGTCGGACGGCTGGAAGCGCAGATCCCGTTTTCCGCGCGGAAGGAGTTTGGCGCGGACTACGACGACTGTACCATGCAGTGTGCCTGCGCGGTCAGCAGTGTGGATGCGCGGATGCTCAATTCCCGGAAGGTGCTGGTGCGCGTCGGCGTGCGCTGCACGCTGAGCGTCTACGCGCGGCAGCGGCAGACGCTTTATGATATTCCGGAACCCGCGCCGACATTGCAGCTCAGGCGGACGACGATTCCGCTGCGGCTGCCGCTGGAGCTGGGGGAGAAGAGCTTCGTCCTGAACGAGGAAGTTGAAATCCCCGGCACAAAGCCTGCGGTGGAGCGCCTGCTCAAGTGCGTCTACCGCACGGAGGTCGAGGAGCAGAAGCTCGTGGGGAGCAAGGCGGTGTTCAAGGGCAACCTGATCGTCCACGCGCTCTACGAATGTCCGGAGGGAAAGCTGCACAGCTTTGAAACCGGCGTGCCCTTCTCGCAGTATGTGGATATGAAGCAGGAGCTGGACGACCATGCGCTCAGCACCATGCTGACCATGACCTCCGTCGAAACGGAGCCGGACGGCCAGATGGACTGCCGCCGTTTGCTCCTGAGCGCGAACCTGATCGCGCAGTGTACGGTCTATGGGGAGCAGGAGGTTTCGCTCATCGAGGATGCCTTCTGCACCAATGCGGAGCTGTTGCCGCAGTGGGCGGAGTGGAAGGTCACGGGAATTCTGGATCGGCAGAGCTTCCGGGAAACGGCGCTTGCGCAGAGCGACGCGCCCGCAGGGGGCGTGGTCGATGCATGGCTCTATACCGACGAGGCCATTCGCCGCCGCGAGGGGGAGCGGATGCTGCTGGAGCTTCCGATGTCCGTGAACGTTCTGTATGTGGACGGCGAGGGGAAATTGCAGGGACGCTCCATGCGCCCGGCGGCGAGCTTCTCTACAGAACTGGCGGAGGACGGCGGCTGCCGCCTGCGCGTGACGGGTGGAGGAGAGATCTTCAGTGCGGCGGGCGGCGACGGAATGGAGCTGCGCTGCCCGGTGAGCGTGGAGCTGGAGAGCTTTGCCGAGCATCGTCTGCGCTGTGTCTGCGGCGGGGAGATCACCGAGCCGCCGCAGTCGGCAGAGCGCCGTCCGGCGGTGATCCTACGGCGGACGGAGGCCGAGCAGGATGTCTGGGACATCGCCAAGGCCTACCACACGGCGACGCAGGCGGTCATGGAGGCCAACGCGCTTACCGGCGCGGTGGTTCCGGCCGACACGCTGCTGCTGATCCCAATGCAATAAGCAGGAAAGCAAGCGCCGCCGGAGGAAGCTCCGGCGGTGCTTGCTCAGACTGTCAAAAAACCGATCGAACCAAAAGTTACGGAGGGAAGGAAAG
>CAKUMR010000266.1 GCA_934667865.1 uncultured Oscillospiraceae bacterium
GGTCGCGGACGAGGCCGAGGGCGAGCTGACCACCTGTGCGCAGGAAAATCTCACTGGCGTGCGCGTCGTGCGCGCCTTCGGGCGCGAGCGCTTCGAGGACGACAAGTTCGACGAAAAGAACAACCGCTTTTCCCGCCTGTGGGTCAAGCTGGGCAGGCTCCTGTCGGTCTACTGGGCATCCGGGACGCTTCTGACCTGCCTACAGGTTATGGTCATCATCCTGTTCGGCGTGGTCGAAACCGTGAACGGCCGCATGACGCTCGGCTCCTTCCTCGCCTTTGTGACCTACAACGAATCCCTGGCGTGGCCGGTGCGCTCACTGGGACGCGTGCTGTCGGAGATGAGCAAGGCGGGCGTATCTATGGATCGCGTGGGCTACATTCTGAACGCCGAGGAGGAAGCCGACGCGCCGGACGCAAAGCCCTTTGCCCCCGGCGACATCGAATTTGACCATGTCAGCTTCGCCTATGAGGGGCAGGAGGTTCTGCACGACCTCTCCTTCACCATCCGGCAGGGCGAAACCTTCGCCATTCTGGGCGGCACCGGCTCCGGCAAGAGCACGCTTGTGCAGCTTCTCGACCGGCTCTACGACGTGCAGTCCGGCAGCATCCGGATCGGCGGTGCCGACCTGCGCGAGCTGTCCCGCAGCGACCTGCGCAGAAATGTTGGCTTCGTTTTGCAGGAGCCCTTCCTCTTCTCGCAGACCATCCGCGAGAACATCTGCGCCGCAAGGCCGGATGCGACGGAGGAGGAGATGCGTGCGGCGGCGAGGATCGCCTGCGTGGACGAGGCGATCTCGGCCTTCCCGGAGGGCTACGACACCGTCGTCGGCGAACGCGGCGTGACCCTCTCCGGCGGGCAGAAGCAGCGCGTGGCCATCGCACGGATGCTGCTGCAAAGAGCGCCCGTGATGGTCTTTGACGATTCCCTCTCCGCCGTGGACGCGGAAACGGACGCCAAAATCCGCGCTGCCCTGCGCGAAACCCTACAGGATGCCACGGTCATTCTGATCTCCCACCGCATCCCGACGCTGATGCAGGCTGACCGCATCCTCGTGCTGGAGGACGGCAGGCGCGCCGAGCTGGGTACGCATGAGGAGCTGATCGCCCGTCCGGGCATTTACCGGGACATCTATGACATTCAGATGCGCAGCGACGACCGCGCGCTGATCCTGGAAGGGGGTGGGGACAATGCACGATGAGAAAGAGTTTACCCAGAGCTTTGACTGGGGCATCTGGAAGCGCCTGAAGCCCTTTCTGAAAAACTACCGCGCAGATTTCATCGGAATGCTGACCTTCAACGGCCTTTGCGCTCTTGTGGACGTGCTGCTGCCGCTCATGCAGCGCTATGCCATCCGCAATTTTATCGAAAAGGGCGTGACCACAGGGCTGCTTCCCTATGCGCTGGTGTATCTGGCGCTGATCGTTTTGCAGGGACTGAGCGTCATGTGGTTCTGCAACAACTCCATGCGCATCGAGATGTACCTCGGCCGCGACATGAAGCAGAGGCTCTTCCACCACCTGCAAACGCTGTCCTTTTCCTTCTATAACGTCACGCCGGTCGGTTATCTTCTCTCCCGCGTGATGAGCGACACCAACCGTATCGCCGGCATGATCGCGTGGAACTTCACGGACATCCTCTGGGCGCTGTTCTATGTGGCCGGCACCATGGTGTCCATGCTGATTCTCAACTGGAAGCTCGCGCTGGTCGTGATGCTGATCGTGCCGGTCATGGCTGTCCTCACGGCCTATTTCCAGAACCGCATCCTGCACTGGAACCGCAAGGTACGCAAGCTGAATTCCCGCATCACGGGCGCGTTCAACGAGGGCATCACCGGCGCAAAAACGACCAAGACCCTCGTCATCGAGGACAAGATGACCGGCTCCTTCCGCGAGCTTACGTCGAAGATGCACGATTCCGGCATCCGCGCCGCGCGGCTCAACGCCGTGTATATCCCGCTGGTGCTGCTGTTCAGCACGCTGGCCGTGTCGGTCGTGCTGCTGCGCGGCGGCTACCTCGTCACCGGGCAGGCGCTGGAGCTGGCGACGCTTTCCACCTTCCTGACCTACGCCGTAGGCATCTTCGAGCCCATCCAGATGACGGCCTCGAACATCGCGGAGTTCATCTCCCTGCAAGCCTCCATTGAGCGCGTCACCGACCTTCTGGACAAGGAGCCGGAGGTGCGCGACACGCCGGAGGTCGAGGTGGTCTACGGCGACGCCTTCCATCCAAAGAAGGAAAATTGGGAGCCGCTGCATGGCGACATCGAATTCCGGGACGTGACCTTCCGCTATCCGGACGGCGGCGAGGACGTTTTGCAGCACTTTTCGCTGAAAATTCCCGCCGGGACGACCGTCGCCCTCGTGGGCGAGACCGGCGCGGGCAAATCGACCCTTGTGAACCTCGCCTGCCGCTTCTTTGAGCCGACGGAGGGAAAAATCCTGATCGACGGCCGCGATTACCGCGAGCGCAGCCAGCTCTGGCTGCATTCCAACATCGGCTATGTGCTGCAAAGTCCGCACCTCTTCTCCGGCAGCGTCCGCGAGAACATCCGCTACGGCCGTCTGGACGCGACGGACGCCGAGGTCGAGGCCGCGGCGAAGGCCGTTTCCGCCGACACCGTCGCGGCAAAGCTGGAAAACGGCTGGGACAGCGAGGTGGGCGAGGGCGGCGACAAGCTCGCCACCGGCGAAAAGCAGCTCATCTCCTTTGCCCGCGCGGTGCTGGCCGACC
>CAKUMR010000267.1 GCA_934667865.1 uncultured Oscillospiraceae bacterium
AAGCATGACGGCGGAAACGCCCGCGCACAGGCCGGTGAAGAGATAAACGAGAATACCGACGCGGTTGACGTTGATGCCGGAAACGCGCGCGGCTTCGCGGTTTCCGCCCACGGCAACGATCTGACGGCCGACCTTGGTTTTATACATCATGACAGCGACGATCGCAAGGCAGACGGCCATGATGACGATCAGCATGGGGATGCCCAGCAGCTTGCCCTGACCGAGGAAGATGAAGGCGTCCGACAGGCCGTTGACGGCCTTGTTGCCGCACAGGATGTAGCCGACACCGGCGAAGATGTTCTGCGTTGCCAGCGTGACGATGAAGGGATTCAGCTTGAACTGCGTGTAGATCACGCCGTTCAGCAGGCCGCCCAGCGCGCCAACGCCCAGACCCGCGGCGATCACGACGCCCGTGGGGAGGTGAAGGTCGCGCGACAGCAGCGCCATGACGATGCCGGACAGACCGAGCAGGGTGCCGACGGAAAGGTCCATGTTGCCGGAGGAAATGGCAATGGTCATGCCGAGCGAGATAACGGTGGATACGCAGCACTGCTTGACGATGTTGATTAGGTTCGTGCCGCTCAGGAAGTTCTTGCTGGCGAAGGACATCACGATCCAGAGAAACAGGAGAATGATGATCGCCTTGTTGTTTGCGATCGTGTTGGTGATCTGCAAACCGCGGTTTTTCTTGAGGGTATTCGTGCTCATAACGGAAATCCTTCCTTTCCTATCTAGTTGACGCTGAGGCCGAAGGCGGCGTTCATCAGGCGCTCCTGATCAAACTGCTCGCGGTCGAACTCCTTGACGATTCTTCCATCCCGCATGACGTAGATGCGGTCGCTCATGCCCATACATTCCGGCAGCTCGGAGGAGATCAGGATCACTGCCATGCCGCTCTGGGCCAGCTCACTGACCTGACGGTGGATCTCCGATTTGGAGCCGACGTCAATGCCGCGCGTCGGCTCGTCCATGATGAGCACCCGCGTGTCATTGAGCAGCCAGCGCCCGATCAGCGCCTTCTGCTGGTTGCCGCCGGAGAGCGTGCCGATGGTCTGCTGCGGCGAGGAAACCTTGATTTCCATTTTGCGGATCATGTCGTTTGTGAGCCGGGACTCCTCCTTACGGCGGAAGAAGCCGAAGCGCAGGAACTTTTTCATCGCGGCGATGCCGACATTGATGCGCACGGACAGAATGGGGAAGATGCCCATGCCGCGCCGGTCCTCCGTGACCATGCCCATGCCGTGGGAGATGGCATCGCCGGTATTGCGGATACGGACCTTTTTGCCGTCCATCCAGATCTCGCCGCTGTCATAGGGGTCGACGCCGAATACTGCACGCAGCAGCTCCGTTCTTCCCGCGCCGACCAGCCCGCTGAAGCCGACGATCTCGCCGCGGCGGACATGGAAGGAGCAGTCGCGGAAGTAGCCGCGGCGGGTGAGGCCGCGCACGTCCAGCGCCACCTCGCCGAATTCGCTCGGCAGCTTGGGGAACATATTGTTGACCTCGCGGCCGACGATCAGACGGATCAGCTTGTCATGGTCGACCTCGCTGGCGGGGTAGGTGCCCATGCTCTGGCCGTCGCGCAGGACGCTGATGCGGTCGGAAAGCTCCAGCACCTCGTCGAGCTTGTGGGAGATAAAAATGATTGCTGTGCCCTGCTCGGTGAGCTTGCGGATGATCCGGATCAGCAGCGAGATCTCCTTGGAGGTCAGGCTGGAGGTCGGCTCATCCATGATGATAATGTCGGATTTATAGGAAATAGCTCTGGCGATCTCGACAAGCTGCTGCTTGGCGACGGTCAGCGTGGCTACGGTTGCATTCGGGTTGATATCGATCTCATATTCGCGCAGCAGTTCTTCGGTCATGCGGGTGCGCAGCTTGCTGCGGATCAGGCCGCCCCGCGTAAAGCGTTCCTCCCGGCCGATCCAGATGTTTTCGGCGACGGAGGTGTGCGGTACAAGGCTTAATTCCTGATGGATCATGGAAATGCCGCGGACGAGCGCGTCATGGGGCGATTTCGGCGCATGGGGCTTTCCCTTGAAGGTCATCGTGCCCGCGCTCGGTGCGGTTTCGCCCAGCAGGATCTTCATCAGCGTGGATTTTCCTGCACCGTTTTCACCGACCAGAGAGAGCACCTCTCCCCGCCGCACCTCCAGATTCACGCCGTCGAGCGCTCTGACGCCCGGATAGCGCTTGGAAATTCCCGTGATTTGCAGGATGGTTTCATGATTCTCCATTGTATTTCCCCTTCTTTCGGAGTCCTTCCCTCTGCCGCGGGGGTTCCCGCGGCAGAGGAGCGCGGTTTTACTTCATGTTAGCTTCAGCCAGTCCGTCAAAATAGGCGATCACGTCGTCCACGGTATCCGGGAGGATGGGCTGCCAGCAGGTTTCAGGGTCGAGAACAATGCTGATCTTCTGGCCGAAAGCATAGTTGTCGGTGGCCAGCGCCTTTTCCACGTTTTCGCAGAGCATCTTGACTTCGGTGTAGCCCCAGCCCTCAAAGCCGAGGTAGACGGAAGCGGCAATCTCGCCGTTGGCGAGCGCTGCGCGGCCGGTTTCCGAGCCGTCCTTGCCGAAGATGAAGAAGTCTTCGCCGAGTTTCTTGCCCGCGGCCTTGGCGGCCTGCACTGCGCCGAGCGCCATGTCGTCGTTCTGGGCGATGATGCAGTTCATTTCGGGGTAGGCAAGGAGCCAGTTCTCAACCAGCGTGACGGCGTCTGCGGTCAGCC
>CAKUMR010000268.1 GCA_934667865.1 uncultured Oscillospiraceae bacterium
TTCTCCTCCGAGAACGCAGGCGAGAACGCCAAGAAGATCGTCCGCACCGCCATTGAGAACTTCAAGAACCGCGATCCGGAGCTGGTCAACATTCCGCAGCTCAAGACCAAGGCAACTGTCGGCTACTCCGTCGAGGCCATCAAGTCCTGCCTGGACGGCGTGACGAACAGCCACGTGGACGTCACCGGCACCACCCGCCCGCTGGTCGACGTCGTCAAGTCCGGCGTTCTCCGCGGCGCCGTGGCCATGGTCGGCTGCAACAACCCCAAGGTCCGTCCGGACAGCGCCCACATCGGGCTGATGAAGAAGCTCATCAAAAATGACATTATCCTGATCGTTTCCGGCTGCTCCGCGCAGGCCGCCGCCAAGGCCGGACTCATGGACAAGGCCGCCAAGGAGCTCTGCGGCGAGGGCCTCAAGCGCGTCTGCGAGCTCGTCGATATCCCGCCCGTGCTGCACATGGGCTCCTGCGTGGACATCTCCCGTATGATGATCCTCGCCTCCGACATCGCCAAGGACTGGGGCATCAACATTTCTCAGGTTCCCGTCGTCGGCTGCGCGCCGGAGTGGATGAGTGAGAAGGCCGTTTCCATCGGCAACTACGTCGTCGCCACCGGCATCGACACCTTCCTGGGCGTCGATCCCTACACCAAGGGCAGCTCCGAGGTCACCGCTCTGCTGCAGGGCGAGCACGGCATCAAGGACTGGGTCGAGGCCAACTTCACCGTCGAAACCGACATTGAAAAGCTCGGCGACAAGATGATCGAAGCCATCGAGGCCAAGCGCGCCGCTCTGGGGATCTGAGCATGAAGGTCGCGATCACCGGCAAGGGCGGCGTGGGCAAGACCACCTTCGCCGCCACGCTGGCAAGGCTCTACGCCGCCGAAGGACGGCCGGTGCTGGCAGCGGACGTTGACCCCGATGCGAACCTCGGTCTGGCTCTTGGGTTGACCGAAGAGGAGGTCAACGCCATCGTCCCGGTTTCCAAGATGAAGGAGCTTGCCAGAGAACGCACCGCCGCCAACCAGAGCAACACCTTTTACAAGCTGAACCCCGAGGTTTCCGACCTGCCGGACAAGCTGGCCAAGGAGATCAACGGCGTGAAGCTGCTGGTCATGGGCACCGTCGATACCGGCGGAAGCGGCTGTGTGTGTCCCGAGCACGTCATGCTCAAGGCGATCCTGTCGAGCCTCGTGTTCCGTAAGGAGGACGTGGTCATCATGGACATGGAGGCCGGTCTGGAGCATCTGGGCCGCGGCACTGCAAGCATGATGGACCAGTTCATCGTGGTCATCGAGCCGGGCGCTCGCTCCATCCAGACCTACACCCGCATCAAGCAGCTTGCGAAGGACATCGGCATCACAAGGGTGCGCGTCGTGGCAAACAAGGTGCGCAACGACTCCGACCGGGAGTTCCTGAAAAGCCGCATCCCCGAGGAGGATCTGCTCGGCTACATCAGCTACAACCCCGAGGTCATCGATGCCGACCGCCGCGGGCTTTCCCCCTATGACTGCTCCCCCTCCGCGCTGGCCGAGATCCGCGCGATCAAGGAAAAACTGGACCAGACTGATAAATGAAACGATCTGAAAGGATGAAACGATAATGGCATTATTTGAACGTGTATTCCGCGGCTCCGACGAAATGTTCGCCAAGGCCGAGCAGGAGCTGAACGCCGTCATTGCCGAGCTGGGCGAAAGCGCCCCCATGGCAATGCCCTCTACCGCATATTATCTTGCCTGCATCTATGCCTATCTGGGCAAGAAGGTGACCAACCTCGGCGAGCTCAAGGCCGCGATGACCGACATCCGCGCCCTGATGACCCGCGAGAACCGCACTGCCTCCATCTTCTCCTCCGGCGTCGCCACCGCGATCGCCGCAGAGGTCATCGAGGCCTGCAAGTACGCCCGCAGCGAAACGCCCTATGAGGGCACCGCCTACCACGGCCACTTTGCAGACGCCGAAGTGCGCGAGCTGGGCGTGCCGCTCGTCACCGGCGATATCCCCGGCTTTGTCGTCATGATCGGGCCGGCTCCCTCCGCAGAAGAAGCCGTCGAGACCGTCAAGGGCTATCAGTCCCGCGGCATCTTCGTCTTCCTCATCGGCGGCATCATCGAGCAGCTCGTTTCCAAGGACTTCAAGATGGGCTTCCCCGTCCGTGTCGTTCCCGTCGGCGAGGAAATCTGGTCGGTCGGCCATGTTATCTCCCTCGTCGTCCGTGCAGCGATGATCTTCGGTGCGATCCAGCCCGGCGACTGGGACGGCTTCCACCGCTACACCTTCGACCGCATCAACGCCTTCGTCAACGCCTACGCTCCCGTGCCCGACATCACCGTGGCCTGCGGCGCCGGCGCCATCAAGATGGGCTTCCCCGTCATCACGAACGACACCAACGATATGTGGGCCGTTCCGAAGAGCCTGATCGTCTACGAGAATACCAAAGACTGGATCGACACCTCCATCGAGGCCCGCGGCATCAAACTCAAGATCACGAACATCGACATTCCCGTGTCCTACTCCTCCGCCTTCGAGGGCGAGATCATCCGCAAGGGCGATATGCAGGTCGAGGTCGACGGCTCCCGCAAGGACTGCTTTGAGCTGGTCGTCACCAAGGACGCCTCCGAGATCGAGGATCACAGGATCACCGTCGAAGGCCCCGAGATGGACGAGATCCCCGTCGGCAGCAAGATCTCCCTGTCCTACACCGTCGAGGTTGCCGGCAAGTCCATG
>CAKUMR010000269.1 GCA_934667865.1 uncultured Oscillospiraceae bacterium
GTGCTGAGCTCGTGGCGATGACGGTTCTGATGCTGGCTTCCGCCGCGGTCTTTCAGGGTACGGAGCTTCCGGCGCGGACATGGTTCTTCCCGGCCGTCGGCGGCGCTGTGGCCGCCGTTCTGGGGGCGGTCTTTTTTTTGAGTGCACCGGGGAAGCAGGCGCTGTGTACATGGGCGCTCAAAACGGCGGTCACGGCGGTCGGCACGCTGGCGCTGCGGGGCGCGATGCAGGGAGACCGGCGGGGGAAGCTCTTTTTTGCAGCGGCGCTGTTGGCAGGCCTTGGAGGCTTGCCGCTGCCCGTGAATGCCGGACTGCTTGGTGCGGCGGCACTGACGCTTTGCGTGCCGGAGGTGACGGCAGTCACGGCGTTTGGTCTGGCGCTTGACCTGAGCGGGGGCGGCTGCGCCTGTGCGGCGCTGCTTCTTCCGGCGGCGGTCTGGCGCTTTACGCGGCTGCGCAGGCCTGCTTTGCGCGCAGGAACGGGGATTCTTCTCACCGGTGCGGTGACGGCGTTCTGCGGCGCGGGCAGTACGGCGAATCTGCTGGGCATCGCGCTGGGCTATGCGGTTGGTTGGCTTCTGATCCGGACGGGCCTGCCAAGCCCCTCCTTTGCCGCGACGGCGCGGGAGAGCGCCGCACATTCTCTGGGCGATGCGGCGGAGGTGCTGGACGCGCTGCGCGGCCAGATGGACGCAGGCGGCCAGACCCGGCCAGTGCAGAGCGAGGCTGACAGCGTCTACGACGGCGCGGCCGACCGCGTGTGCCGGTGCTGCCCGAAATTTCACCGCTGCTGGGAGCACAACGCCGAGCAGACCTACTATGCGCTGACCGGCGCGGCAAAGACGGTGCTGGAGCGGGGCGTGGCGATGCCGGAGGATTTCCCGGAGAGCTTCCGGGAGGGCTGCTGCCATCTGGAGGGCTTTCTGACGGCTGTCAATCAGGAACTGGAGGGAATGCTCTACCGCCGCCGTTATCGGATGCAGATGCAGGAAGCGCAGCAGGTGGTGTCGCAGGAATTCTCCTGTGTGGCAGAATTTCTGCGAGGCCGGCAGGAGCAGCTCCACGAGCCGGAGCACGGCCGGGGGGCTTATGCGCCCGTGGCGGGCATCAGCACCGCACGTAAACGCGGGAATCTTGCCAATGGCGACCGCGGCGTGTGCTTTACCGGTCCGCGCGCGGACTATTATGTGCTGCTCTGTGACGGCATGGGGAGTGGGCGCGAAGCCGCCGCGCTTAGTAGCGAAACGGTACATTTTCTGAAAAAGCTGCTCTACGCCGGGATGGAGCCGGAGGATGCCCTACAGGTTCTCAACGGCGCCTTTCTTCTGCGCGGAAACGGCTGCTTCGCAACGGTCGATCTGGTGCGGGTCGATCTGGCAAGCGGCGAAGCGGAGCTCCTGAAATGGGGCGGCGCGCCGTCCTACCTCCGAGAAAACGAGCGCCTGGTCAAAAAAATGGGGGCAGCCGCACTGCCGCCGGGCGTGGGTGTGGGAGGGGGCCACGCGCCGGAGCAGTACAAGCTGTCCCTGAGGAACGGAGAAATGCTGATTCTCTTGAGCGATGGGGCAGGAGGGGAGGAAACGGAGGGAATCATCGCGGGTTACAGCGGGGATTCGCCGCGGGAGCTGGCGGCGCTGCTGATCGCAGGCGCTGCGGCGATGGACGATATGACGGCGGTGGTGCTTTCTCTGCGTCCCCATGCTTACTGAAGACAAAATACCATATATTGTGAGAAGAATTTGTCGAAATACAAGATGCGGGAAAAGAAATTGTCTTGCCTTTCCGAAATTTTGCTGTTATAGTAAAAAACGGAGGGATGCAAAGTGTCTGTAGAAGGATTTTTGCTCCGCCGGGAGCGGCTGCGCCTCGGCTGGAGTCAGGAGGGTTTGTGCAAAGGGATCTGTGCAGTGTCCTACCTCTCCAAGATCGAGCAGGGACGCGCCGCGGCCTCTGAGGAGATCGTCCGGCAGCTTTTTGCGCGGATGGGGATCGCATGGCAGGGCGCGCCGCAGGCGCTTTCGCCCCTGCGCGCGCAGGTGGAAGCGGCCTATGACGCGCTGTTTTCCTTCCGGATGGAGGAGTTTCAGGAAAGCGTGAGAATGCTGGAGCCGCAGGAGGCGCTTCTGCGCTACAGCCCGTTTGCATTGGACGCGATGCTGCTGGCGGCTCTGTCGCAGCAGCCGCATGAAGTCCTGCCGCAGGAGCTGGAGGCCTGCATGGACGCGCGTCAGCTTGCGCTCCAGCGCGCATTGCAGAACCGGTTTTCGGAGGCCGTCGCGCTCTATCCGCGGGCGTATTTCTACTACCTCGCCGGGGACGCCGCCTCGGAGCACGGCAGGGATTATCCGGCGGCGCTGGAGCTGTTTCAGACCGGCTTTGAGCTTGCGGCCAAGGAGGGCAGCGCCCATCTGATGCTCCTCTGCCGCGCGCTGGCGGGCAATTGCTACTGCAATATGCTTGATGTGCCGAATATGCTCACGCAGTACGAGGTGGCGCAGCGGCTGGCAAAGGCGCTGGGCGACGAAGAAATGCTGGAAACCATTCGCTACAACACCGCGGCGGTCCGACTGGAAACGGGCGAGTACGCCGAAGCCTACGCCTACTACGCCGGATGTGCGCAGCCGACGGTGATGACACTGCATAAGCTGGCCATCTGCTGCGAAAAGCTCGGCAGACGCGAAGAGGCGCTGGCCGCGCTCGACCGCGC